>CAXTWP010000012.1:0-20163 GCA_964247945.1 uncultured Acidobacteriaceae bacterium
CATCGGCGTGCCGATCGCCAGCTTCATCTTCGGCTACAACCCCGGCTCGTCCGAGGAAGCCATCTACCGCGACTGGTACGCGCGCCGTTACCACAAGCCCCAGGACGATCTCGCCACGCCCATCGTCTGGGACGCCGCCGCCGCCTTCAACCGCTTCTATGCGGCGCTCGCCACCACCATCGCCAATGCGCCCGCTCGTCCCGCCTGGCTCTCTACCAGCCCAAACGCGCCGATGACCACACAGTAGCTATGAAATAGAGTTGCCCCAGTGGTAACTCGCACCAGGTGCTAACTGACGGTTCCACCAGGGACCGCCAGGCTGACGCGGATGCGGTCGATGCGTCGCTCAGTGCTGGCGAGCACTTCAAGCCGGAGTCCGTCTTCCTCGACCACCTCGCCGGGCAGCGGGATATGGCCCGCGATCTCGGAGACGAGACCACCGAGAGTGGTGGATTCATAGTGCTCGGGTAGACGAAGAGCGGTCGCGGCGGCACTCTCCGGTTCCTCCTGCGCCTCGGGGGCGAGCTGCGATTCTGCATGGTCGAGGAGACGGGGATGGTCGAACGGCTCACTGAACAGGTCACGCAGCCGCGACAGCTCAAAGCCGCCGGAGACGCTGTACGCGCCGTCCGGCTCGCGGACCGGAGCGTCGTCTTCTTCCGGCTTATCATGCTCATCGGCGATGTTGCCGACGATGGCCTCAAGCAGATCCTCAATGGTGACCAGCCCGGCAACCCCGCCATACTCATCGATCACGACGCGCATGTGCTGTTTTTCGCGCTGCATCTCACGCAGCAGCTCGGCGACCTTCTTGGTCTCGGGAACGAAGACAGCCGCGCGCTGCATGGCCGCGACGGTAATCGTCTCGGCGTCGGTATCGAGCACCTGGAGCAGGTCGTGCGCGAAGGCAATACCTGTGATCGTATCCGGCGAGCCGCTGTAGACCGGCACGCGCGAGAAGGCGTGCTCGTCGAGCAGCGCGGTAAACTCCCGCAGCGTCATCGTCTCGGGGACGGCGAAGATCTCCGGCCGCGGCGTCATCACCTCGCGGACCACCTTGTCGCCGAACTCGACGGCAGAGCGAATGAGCACACGGTCGGACTCTTCCAGGATGCCTTCTTCTTCGCCCGCTTCAAGCAGCGCGTTCATCGCCTTGGAGGGATGCTCGGGCTCCTGTTCGTCTTCCGGCTCGGCGAGGGCGGCAATCGAGAGGATCAGGCCAAGCAGCAGCGTGATCGGAAGGATGAGGTAAAAGAGTGTTTCGAGAAGATAAAGGATCTTCGCTATCCACAACCCGCGGGTTCGGGTGAAGAGAACCTGCGGAATCAACCGGTCGAAGATAAGGATCAGCAGAACCAACTCAAACGCGGTGCGCAGAACCTCCGGCATTGTTGGGGGAAGCGCGGCGGCCTGTAACGCCGTTGGACTCAGCGCGGGATGGCTGTACAGACGAAGCCCGGAAAGCAGCGCGACGGCGGCGAGCGAGAGCTGGCGCAGCACCGAGGCCGAGAGCGCGACCGACTCGCGGCCGAGGCGCAGACGCGGCTCAACTACCTGCTCCCAGGCGTCGATATTGTCCTGGTACTCACGGGCAAGAAACTTGCCCATCTCCGAGTAGACGCGGTCGACATAAGCGGCCAGGGTCAGCACCGCCAGTATGGCGGCCGAGGTTAACAGGAAGAGCGGGCTCATGCGTCAGCCTCTGACTGTGCCGAGACGTTGGCCCGCTCGATTAAGGCCAGGGGCAGGCGAAGCTCTTTGCGAAGCTGCGCCTCGCGGGTGGCCATCTCGCCCGCGTCGGTCTCGTGGTCGAAGCCGTGCAGGTGAAGCAGGCCGTGAAGGAGCAGAATGCGGACTTCATCGCGCAAACTGTGACCGTAGGCAGCGGCTTGCCGCGCGGCGGTTTCGAGCGAGACGGCGAGGTCGCCCGCATGTTCTTGTGCGATCTCAGCGGGAGCCGGAAAGCTGAGGACATCGGTCGCCTTGTTCTTGCCGCGGAACTCGCGGTTCAACCGCTTCATCGCGACGTCAGCGGTAAGCAGCACCTCGACCTCGCCGCTTACGCCTACAGCGGCCCGTGCGCGATTGACAAACCGCGTCAGCCCGGACGGCGACAGCGTGGCGAGCGCCGCGGCGGAGATGGAGGATCTACTTGGGGGTTCGATGGTAATCATCGGAAGAGGGAGGGCAAGACACCTGAAGCCAAACTGTTTCCATGATAACGCAGCTATCGAGATCGGAAACCCGCGACGACTTCATCGAAAAGTCTGCTCGCCGCCGGGTACATCTTCGCGTCGCTTGTTCTCACCGCCCCCTGGTAGCAGATAGGCGACCTTCCGCTCAGGCGAGCGACGGATAACACGAGTCGCTCGCGATACGCCGCTCCGTACGAAGTGGCTGGGCAAGAAAAGCGAAGCGCCCTGGCAGTTCTGGTGCCGAGTGTTGCGGGCCGGTCTTCTTCAACGCTGCAGCCGTCCGTTTGCCGGCTCACCTCATCTTCGGTTGACGGCGAATCGGTGTAAGAAGCATTGGCCCATAGCCTGGTGCCGCCAGGCAGATCGACTCCAAAGCCGTGATCGGGATTAGGAGGCAGGCTGCGCTCGTACGTCACTCCCGGCGGCAGCACCACTTGAAATCGATACGCGCGGTTTACGTAGAGAGGGTGTTGCGATGAGTGGAGGGTCTGGCCGGCGGAACAAAGGTGCAAGCACATGCCCATTAAAGCTCCATAGAAGCCTTTCAGAGCGTGACGCCGCATGTGTCGCTCACTTGTCGATGTTCATGATTCGGTTGTAGAGCATTCCTTTCTTGGGATCGAGGCTGAAGTAGTCAGGATTCTTCGAGTTATAGCCTTCCTTCTTGGGGGGGTCGAAGAACTCCTGAATCGTGGTCACATTCTGAATATGCGGCCCGATGCGATGGGCGAAGTACAGATTGCCGGCTTCGATAGATGGAAAGGAGATGTTGTCGTGCCCCGCCTTGGTAAGGCCCCACAGGTTGTTCAACTTGAAATTATGATCATCCAGCCATCCACTCTCGTATGAGGCAAGCCCCACGAGAAACTTCTTCGGCACGTTTGATTTCGCCGCCAGAGCTTCAATCCCGGGAACTTGCATGAAGAAGTGATGCCGCTGAATGTTCGCGGCAGTATCGTCACACTCGGGTGCGTTGGTGGGCTTGGGATGGATGCGCGGCCTCGGTGCGCTCATTGCGTCTTCGGCAGGGGCTTGACCGTCGGCAGACCGCCGGGTATGACTGTCTCTCCAATCGCGAGCGGCAGCTGGTGCTGGGCGCGACCGTAGCTATCGTAGGCGCGAACGATGCGCTGGACGAGTGGGTGCCGCACCACGTCCACGTCGTCGAAATGACAGAACTTGATGCCTTCGACGCCGTCGAGTACGTTGAGGGCTTCGAGCAGGCCGGACTTCTTAGGGTTGGGCAGGTCGATCTGGGTGAGATCGCCGGTGATGACGGCGCGGGAGTTCTGGCCGAGCCGTGTGACAAACATCTTCATCTGCTCGTTGGTCGTGTTCTGGGCTTCGTCCATGATGATGAAGGCGTCCGACAGTGTGCGGCCGCGCATAAAGGCGAGCGGCGCGACCTCGATCACGTTCCGCTCGAGCAGCTTATCGACCTTTTCCTGGTCCATCAGATCGTCCAAGGCGGCGTAGAGCGGGCGCAGGTAGGGGTCAACCTTCTCCTGGAGCGAACCGGGCAGGAAGCCGAGGCGCTCGCCCGCTTCGACCGCCGGGCGCACGAGGATGATGCGGCTGACCTTCTTGGCCATCAACGCGGAGACGCCCATCGCGACGGCAAGGTACGTCTTGCCTGTGCCGGCGGGGCCGAGGCCGAAGACCATGTCGTTTCCTTCGATGGCCTCGACGTACTTGCGCTGGTTGGGCGAGCGCGGCTGCACAACCCGCTTGACGCCGATGGAACGCTGCTTGCCGGCGTCGTTCAAGCCGCGCAGGGTAACGGCGGGGTCGGCGACCACCAACTTCAACATGCCATTCAGTTCACCGTTATGAGGATGGACGCCGGCCTTGCGGAGAAACTCGAAGTCGGCAAAGATGCGCTCGACCCTGGCAACATCTTCGAGCTGGCCGCAAACCTGGAGGAAATCGGAACGCAGATCGATGGTCACGTGGAGTGAGTCTTCCATCAGGCGGAGATTTTCGTCGCGGGTCCCGTACAGGGGCTCAATACCGGGAGTGATGTCGAGCGCTTTCTTAACAAGGCCATTTTTAGTCAATCGGGATCTGACCTCCGTCAGGATGAGGCTGGTGATGATGGTATCGACTGGGATTGGGGATGGGGTGAACTGGAGAACAGCGCGGTGATGTGCGCTCGGGGAGAACGACCGGGTTGGCGAGCAGTGCCGAACGAGTGTCGATGGGCGAAGAGTAGAACGAACGGGAAGGCGGCGTCAAGAGAATTTTCAATGCCTTAAACGACGGTCACACTCTCGATGCCAGAGGATGCGAAGTTGACCGGAGACGCGGCCTTCCGTACACTTGAGCTTGCAGATGTGTGCCTTCCGACCACATCCCATTTACCCGTAATCGGGTATTAAAAGAAAAGAGCTTTGCAATGGCAAATCATGTCTCCTCCCTGAAGCGCGCACGGCAGACCATGGGCAAGACCGCGGTGAATCGCGCCAATAAGAGCAAGTTGCGCGGTATTTTGCGCGTGATGCGCGAGGCAATCGTCAAGGGCGACGCCAAGATCGTTACGGAGCAGTATCGCGCGACCGTCTCGATTCTCGATAAAAGCGTACAAAAGGGTGTTCTGCACAAGAACACCGCCAGCCGCTACAAGGCGCGCCTGAACGCTCGCGTGAAGGCCGTGGTGTTGAAGACGGCTGCTTGATGTACTGAATTTCGCGTTACCGAGACCGGCCCCGCGCCGGTCTTTTTAGCTACTGCGGTTTGTCCGGTTTATTGACCTTGTCGTTGGGCAGGGTATAGAGCGTCGGCGGTTTGCGAGGTGCGTCGTCACCGGCGGAAGCATTCCCCGCGGTATCGGCCGCAGGCGTTTCGGGTGAAGGCGTTTCAGGCGCGGCTTGAGGGGTTGCAATCGGCGAGAGGGCGACATCAGCATCAGCCGGCCTTGCTTTCACGGCTTTCGTCGCAAGCACTTCTGGACCCGCCTCGCTCTTCGCCGCCTTGGGCTTGATGTGCGACGAGAGGTTTACCGCGAGCCTGCTATTTTCCGGCGCAAGCGCTTTCGCCGCATGGATCGCCGCTTCATCCTCGCGCGACAGGCCGGGGAGACGGTACACTTCGGCGGCGTCGTTACGCAAAACTACCAGACGCAGACCTGCAGGAGAAAGGTCGTAGTTCTGTCCCGTACGCTGCACCGGCCCCGCCTCCACCCGCAAAAGCTGCCTGCCGTTGTGCATCTGATAAACGCGAATCTCCTGCGTAGTGAATGCGCTGGGTGCGAACTCGACCGTGATGCCCGCGCCCGCCGAGACGATGTTGCGGCTTAACGCAAAGCGGCCGTTCATGGGGGCGAAAGCAAAGTTGGGGAAGGCGTGGGCATCGGTGAAGTCCTGCTGCCACATCTGCTCGCCACGCATGTTAAAGCCGCCCACGGACTGACGGTCGGCGCTGCCGCGACAGCCGAAGGCAACAAATTCGCTCGCGCTGACGAAGACGGTCTGCGGACGGCAGGTGCTATCGAACGGCGATAGCTCGGTATACGTGCCGCCGTAGGAGTCGAAGTCGAAGAGCCAGCGGCTTGCGCTCTCTTTCAGTACCTCGATATAGCCCGCCGAGGAGAGCGAGATGTTTACCGGGCCTTTCGCCACGGCGACCCCGGCGGACTGGACGACAACCCTGTCAGTAGGCTCGGCCGGCGGGATTACCCGGTAGAAGTTGATCTGCGTGGGTTTGGGCAGCCCAGAAGGAGGAGGAGGGTCCGGATCGCCCGGCAACCGGGGCGGCGGCGGGTCGACGGTCTCCACGGTCACCAAGTCGCGTTCGGCCGAGACCAGCACAGCGACGACAGTACGCTTGGCCAGCAGAAACGGCTGCTCGGCAAAAGCATCGCCATGAGCGAGGTTGGCCAGCGGCGTAAACGTCGTCAGCGTGTTGCGGATGCGGAGCAGGAAGCGACCCTGGCCAAGGCTCCAGAGATATTGGCCCATATCGTGGACACGCCAAGAGGTGCGCGCCAGCACCTTGCCCGAGGGCAGATGGACCACGACCGCTTCAATCGTGCGATCCGCGTCGTCGGGTGGTTCGTCCGGCAGGCGCTTCATCAGGCGGCGCACGCCAAAGGTTACCAGGAGGTGCTGCTCGTCGATGAAGTGGACGGTGGTAAGGCTGCCACCCGCCGCAAGCACATTCGGAGCCGGCGGCTGCCACCCCAGCGAGGTCAACTGGATACGCTGTGGCGGCTCCGGCCCTTTGGCGGCGGCGGGAAGGCAGACTGAGAAGAGCAGCAGCAACGCATACGGCCACTGTGTGCGGGAAACGGGCTGGATGCGGGGAACAGACATGGCCGTGTGCGCGTACCGTCTTCCTGCGGTCTGGCTACCGTGAGGCAATCCGCGGCAAGCCACGCCTTCACTCTTTCATAGACGAAGGCAGGCCGCCAAATGTACGCGGGCCGCACAAACGTGTCGAGACCTGAGATGATAGCGCGAGGAGATTTCCGCATGATGGCTGGGCGTGGCGTAAAAGCAGTAGTGGGCGTGATGGCGGTACTATCCGGCGCGGCGGCGAGGGCGCAGGGTCCCGCGGCCGCTCCAACGGCAACGAAGGTTTACCTTCCCGTTCCCGCGTTTGATACCTCCAGTATCGACACCACCGCCGACCCCTGCACCGACTTTTACAGGTTTTCCTGCGGCAAGTTCGCGGCCAACCATCCCATCCCCCCCGACCAGCCCGGCGTCGACCAGTTCTACGAGCTGTACAACGTCAACACGCAGTCGCTTAACGGCATCCTGACCAAGGCGGCTGCCGGCGGCCCAAGCCGCCCGGCGAACGAGCAGAAGATCGGCGACTACTACAAGGCCTGCATCGACACAGAAACCATCGAGCGCAAGAATCTCGCTCCCATCCAGCCGCTGCTGGCCGAAATCGACAGCCTGAACGACGGCCTCCGCGGCAAACTCGCCCTGCCCGCGCTGATCGGCAAGCTGCAGCGCATGGGCGTGGATGTCTTCTTCAGCTATGGCGAGCAGCAGGACTACAAAGACGCTTCCAAGCAGATCGCCTATGCCCAGCAGGGCGGCCTGGGGATGCCCGAGAAGGACTACTATCTGCGCATCGGCGCGAAAGATCAAACGTTGCGCGAGCAGTATGTCGCCCACGTGACGAAGATGCTTGTCCTCGGCGGCTCCTCCCCTGAGCAGGCCAAGAAAGACGCCGCCGGCATCATGGCATTTGAGACCGCGCTGGCAAAGGGCTCGCTCGGCGTAGTCGATATGCGCGACCCCGAGAAGACCTACCATCTCCAGCCCGTAGCTACGTTCGAGGGATCGATCCCCGGCGTCAACTTCCCCCATTTTGAGGAGGCGGTGCACTCGCCGAGGGTCTCGGAGATCAACAACGCGACGCCGCAGTTCTTTCCGGTCCTGGTGCAGCAGGTGCGCTCGACCGACATGCCCATTCTGAAGGCCTACATGCGCTACCACCTGCTCTCGACCTTTGCCGCGCGGCTGCCCAAGCGCATCGATGACGAGAACTTCGACTTCTTCGGTCGTATCCTGAACGGTCAGCCCGAGCAGCAGGCCCGCTGGAAGCGCTGCTCGAACGCGGTCAACGGCGCGCTGGGCGAGGCACTGGGCGAGGTCTATGTCCAGCAATACTTCGCCGGGGACAGCAAGGCCAAGATGCTCGAGATGGTCCACGACATCGAGAACGCGATGGAGAAGGACATCGACTCGCTCGATTGGATGTCCGCCACGACCAAGGTCAAGGCAAAGGAGAAGCTGCATCTGGTCGCCAACAAGATCGGGTATCCGGACAAGTGGCGCGACTATGCGAAGCTGGAGATCAAGCCGGACGACGCGCTGGGCAATAAGGAGCGCGCGGACGAGTTCGAGAACGATCGCCAGTTGGGCAAGATCGGCAAGCCGGTCGACCACAGCGAGTGGGGCATGACGCCGCCCACGGTGAACGCCTACTACGACCCGAGCATGAACGACATCAACTTTCCCGCCGGCATCCTGCAGCCCTCGTTCTACGATCCCAAGGCGGACGATGCGGTGAACTACGGCCACATTGGGGCCGTCATTGGTCATGAGCTGACGCACGGCTTCGACGACGAAGGCAAGAAGTTCGACGGCCACGGCAACCTGAGCGACTGGTGGACGGCCGACGACACCAAACAATTCGAGGCGCGCACCGGCTGCATCGTGCAGGAGTACGGCAACTTCGTGGCTGTGGACGATGTGAAGGTGAACGGCAAGCTGACGCTCGGCGAAAACACCGCGGACAATGGGGGCCTGGTGCTTGCCTATATGGCTTATCTCGACCGCGCCAAGAAGAACAACGTCGATCTGAGCGCCAAGGTCGACGGCTACACCTCGCCGCAGCGCTTCTACATCGGCTGGGCGCAGAACTGGTGCGAGAACCCGCGCCCGGAGCAGGTGCGCAGCCAAGTCCTTACCGACCCGCATTCGCCCGACCACTTCCGCGCCAACGGAGCGATCGTCAACCAGCCAGGCTTTGCCGACGCCTTCGGCTGCAAGAAAGGATCGCCGATGGTCCCGGCAAATAGCTGCCGCGTCTGGTAGGCGTCCTTATAGCCAGAAGAAAAGAACAAGAAGCGATAGCGTACAGATGTGTAACACCACATGAAGGGTGTTCGGCGAGATGCCGTGGCGTTCGGGAAGGAACCCGGCAGTCTCGCCGAACATGATCTTATATCGACCGCCGCGGGCCGCCTCGGTTCCGCGCAGGTAGGGGATCCACCAGGCCTGCAACTCACCCACAAACAGCCAGCCGTAGCCGATCCAAAGCCAGATTCTCAGGCTGAACAGGTAGCGGGGCATGGCACGATCGAGCAGGCTGAAGACGAGCAGCGTGACAAAGGGCGCGGAACTGATGACCGTCCCGAGCAAGATCTTACGCAAGGAATAAACCGTGCGCAGCGCCCGCACATCGTTCAGCCGGCCAAGCGGTACCCAATCATGCAGCAGAAGAAACGCCACGTGGAATGACTGAAGCGCAAGCACGGCCACTTCCACGGAGCGATTCATTGCTGGCCTACTTGCTGCCGGGGGGCGTGATCCCGTTCATGCGCAGGTATTCGACCATTTGCCCATAGTGATCGAAGCCGTGGGCGACTGCGAAGGCGGCTACGGTGCCCTTCGTCTTCAAGCCGTCGATGTCGAGGGGATCGGCTTCGTTGGCCTCGGTGACCGCCGCCAAGGCCTTGTGTCCGAAGGCGAACGACGACGCGAGGGCCGCGACGATCTCATCCTTTGTTTTCAGCGCGCCGATCGCTTTAACATCCGTGGACGGCTTCAGGCCGCTTACCGCGCCGTAGAAGTAGAAGTTCGCCTGGGCGACGTGCTTGACCTCGTCGGCAAAGGTGCGGACGCCCTCGTACTTCGCGCCCGGAATGGATAGCGACGCGGGCGTAAAGTCGTATTTTTCGGCGGGCATGGCCTTGGCCGTGGCCATGAACTGCTCCTCGAAGACTGAAAGCATCCGGTCGTTCGCCGCCGCGAGCGATGTTCTCGCGGACGAGTTTGAACCTGAGGGCGCTGCTCCGTATTGCGCCCATGCGCCCGCTGCACCGCCTACCGCCAATACTGCCGCCAGCCAGACTGCACGCATTCGTTTCTCTCCTTGGTTGCGTACCAAGGCTAACAGACGACGCGTGCCTTGACGCACCGTCGTCAATGTGGAGCGACCAGTTGCTTGAGGCCTCCCGCAAGCGCGCGTAAGACGCCTACATTCCTTGCTTCGTCACCCGGCGCATCGACCGGCGTCTCGGCAATGAACGCCGCGTGCCCAAATCGCGGGTCTCGCAGCAGTCTTCGGAAAGCCGCCGCGCCGATAGTCCCTTCGCCGATGTGTTCATGGCGGTCGAGCCTGGACCCGCGCGCCGCCTTCGCGTCGTTGCAGTGCCAGACGCGGACGGCCTCGAAGCCAACCGTCGCGCCAATCAACTCCGCAGTCTCCGCGTATCCCTCCGACGTCGCGAGGTCATACCCGGCCACGTGGAGATGACAGGTATCGAGGCAAACGCCCACGGGCGCGCAGGCCTGGAGACGCGTGACCAGCTCCGCCACCTGTTCCAGACTGCCGCCGAGCGAGAACTCTGCCCCGGCGGTGTTCTCGATCAGGATGCGGAATGCGCGGTCCCGCCAGGCAAGGCCCGCGATGGCGCGCTGAATCGACTCCACTGCCAGCCGCAAGCCTTCTTCGCGCGTCAGGCCCTTCCAGCTGCCCGGATGCAGCACCAGAAACTCAGCGCCAAGGTCCAGCGCGCGCTGCACTTCGCCGCGGAACGCTGCCATCGAGTTCACTCGAACGCTCTCCGTCTGGCTGCAAAGATTGATGAGGTAACTGGCGTGGATCGAGACCGGGCCGACATCGTGCGTGGCGCGCAGTTCGCGCATTTTGATCGCGTCCTCCGGCTTGACCGCGCCCGCCTTCCACATACGCGGGCTGGAACTGAATATCTGGAAGGTGTTCGCGCCCGCCTCGACCGCGCGCTCCACCGCCTTCCAGCACCCGCCCGCCGTGCCCAGATGCACACCGATTCTTCTCGTCGCCATCGTTCCATGGTAAAGGCGGTACACTCATCCCAACCAAAGGATCGCTTATGCCCAAAGAACAATCCGCACAATCTCACGCCATGTGGGATCCCATGTACCACTTCGTAATCGCTCCGCTGCTGTTGCTCAATTTTGTATTCGCATTCATTCTGTACAGCCGTCACCATGTGGCTCATCGCGATGTGGCTATCTGGTGGATCGTTCTTTCGCTCGTCTTCGTCCTGCTCTCCGTCAAAACTCGGGTCTATGCGCTCAGGAATCAGGATCGCCTGATTCGCCTCGAAGAACGGCTTCGCCTCACAGCGCTGCTGCCGGCGGCCGAGCACGCGTCCCTTCACACCCTAACTACTTCACAGCTCATCGCCCTGCGCTTCGCCTCCGATGCCGAGTTGCCCTCTCTCGCCCGGCGCGCTGGGGCCGAAAATCTTACGGCCAAACAGATCAAAGAAGCGATTCAAACCTGGCGTCCCGATCGTAGCCGCGTCTAACAAACTGCTGCAGATTGTGTCGCGCGAAACCTCGATCACAGCATTTGCTTCCAAAACGCCGCCGTTTCAACTAGCATTGTGAAACCCGCATGACATTACCTTTGCAAGTTCAAGAGATCGTGGAACAAGAAGCCCAGGACACCAAGGTGTTCCCCTCCTCATCCGGCCATATGTTTCTCGATTACTTCACGCCCGGAAGGACGTGGAGCTTCAAAAAGAACGGCCTGCTGGACACCCGCGCCCGCCGCATCTTTGAGACCACGGCCATGGGTTGCGCGCACGACGCCTACCCCTTCCACATGCCGCTCCAGGCCAAGGCCGGCCCCTGCGTCCAAGCCGATGGCCACCAGATGCTGATGATGTCGTCTTACGACTATCTCGGCCTCATCGGGCATCCGCGCATCGACGCCGCCGCCAAGGCCGCTATCGGCCGCTATGGCACCAGCACCTCAGGGGCGCGCCTGCTCACCGGCACCCTTGACGTCCACAACCAGGTTGAGCGCGACCTCGCCGAGTTCAAGGGAACTGAAGCCGCCATGACCTTCAGCTCCGGCTACATGGCCAACCTCGGCCTCATCTACGGCCTCTTCGGCCCGTCGGACCGCATCATCATCGACGCCCTCTGCCATCGCAGCCTTCTGGACGCTTGTAAGATGGCGGGAGTGCAGGTCCAGCGCTTCCGCCACAATGACCCCGAAAGCCTGCGCGACGAACTGCGCAAGGGACCGCCGGCCAATCGCACCGTCATCGTCTCGGACGGCGTCTTTTCCATGGACGGCGACATCTGCTGCCTCCCGGACCTAATCGCGATCAAAAAAGAGTTCGGCGCTTTTCTCTTCATCGACGAGGCCCACGCCTCGGGCGTCCTCGGGCGCACCGGCCGCGGCACCGACGAGCACTTCGGCATCGACACCTCCGAGGTCGACCTCTGGTCCGGTTCGCTTGCCAAGTCCATCCCGTCGGTCGGCGGCTTCGTCGCCTGTTCGCAGGAGGTGGCGATCTTCCTCCAGCACGCCTCCAGCCCCTACATCTTCTCCGCCGCCATGGCCGCCTCCGCCGTCGCCGCCATCTCGGAAGGCTTAGCTATCCTGCGCGAGGAGCCGCAGCGCGTCGCCCGGCTCAAGGCCAACGGAGACTATCTCCGCTCCGGCCTCCAAGGCCTCGGCTACGACACCGGCCTCTCCGAGACCGCCATCATCCCCGTCGTGATGAACGACGAGGTGACCACCGGGCTGTTCGCCCGAAAGCTCCGCGACTACGGGATCATCGCCGCGCCCGTGATGTTCCCCGCCGTCGCCCAGGGCGTCGCCCGCCTGCGGCTCTGCGTGACGGCGGCCCACACCCGCGAACAACTCGATTTCGTCCTGGATGTTTTCCGCCAACTCGCCGCATAGGGTGCGATGCCCGCGTCTTCCGCCATCGCGGGTACAAGTTCTACTTTTATTCTGACGAAGGAATGCCGCGCGAGCCACCGCACATTCACGTGAAAATGGGAATACCCGCGTCAAGTTTTGGCTGCGTCCAGAGGTCCACGTGGCCTACAATGATGGTATCAAGGAACACATCGTGCGCGAGTTGCAGCGCGTGGTTGTGGCCAAAAGAGAGTACATCGAAAGGTTCTGGAATGAATACTGTGGTTAGCCCCATCAGCGTTCGTTTCGATGAGAAGATGCTTTGGGTCGGCATTTCCGATGGTCGCGCCCTAGGTATCCCACTGTTCTGGTATCCACATTTGCTCCACGCCACTTCTGTTCAGCGTGAGGCTGTCTAATTCAGCACCCGCGGTCTTCACTGGGACGAGATCGACGATGACATCTCGCTTGAAGGCCTGCTCGCCGGCCGCCGCGACCAGACCAAAAAGCGCACTGTTGCCGCATAGCTTGCGCGCCGCATGACCACCCTTATCACGGGAGCTTCCGGCTTCCTCGGCGGCCGCCTTGCTCAACTCCTCGCCTTACAAGACGAAGACGTTGTTGTTCTCGCCCGTCCTTCCTCCAACCTCGCTCACCTCGCACAAACTCCCCATCGCGTCGCCCCGGGCGACCTAACCGACCCTGCCAGCCTCCAAGCCGCCGTAAAAGACGTGACCCGCATCTTCCATTGCGCTGCCTGCTCGACCGACTGGGCGTCCTACCCAACCTACTACGCAGCCAATGTCACCGGCACCCAGAACCTCCTCGCCGCCGCGCTCGCCGCACCCAGGCTCGAACGCTTCGTCCACGTTAGCACCACCGATGTGTACGGCTACCCCCCTGTGCCCTGCGACGAGACTGCCCCCACACGCGACGCCAGCCTGCCCTACAACCAGACCAAACGCCTCGGTGAAGAAGCCGTCGGGCAAGCGCACCGCAAGCATGGCCTGCCCATCACCATCCTGCGTCCGGCCACCATCTACGGCCCGCGAGGTAAAGACTTTACCGTCGAGATCGCCACCCTGCTTCGTCAGCGTTTGATGGCCACCATCGACGGCGGCCGTGCCCCCGGCGGCTTTGCCTACGTCGATAACGTCGCCCAGGCCATGATCAACGCCTCCATCCACCCAAATACCATCGGCCACGTGTTCAACCTCGCCGACGGCACCCACACCACCTGGGCCGAGTACCTCGCCCTCTTCAGCAAAGCGCTTGGCACCAAGCCGCCCTGGATCGACCTGAGCCTCGCCACCGCCACCCGCCTCGCCGGCGTTCTTGAGGCACCGCACCGGCTTCTGAGACTTTCCGGCCGTCCGCTGCTCACCCAGCACGCCGTCAAACTTCTGGCGCTCAACCAGGAGTTCCCTTGCGCCAAAGCCAAAGAAACCTTCGGGTTCGTCCCAAAGGTCTCGCTTGAAGAAGGCATCGCTCGGTCCGCTGCCTGGCTGAAGGACCGAACGAAGCAGCAGTAGTGGCTACTCCGCGGGCGTACCGTGCTTCGCCGCCACCAGCGCGGAGATTCCATCGATCATCTGCTGCAAGGTGGTCACCTGCTTGGCCTGTTCATCATCGATCTCGATATCGAACTCGCCCTCAAGTTCGAACAGGATGTTGATGCGGTCGAGTGAGTCGATCCCCAGCTCCTCAAACGTGCTGTCCGCCCGCACCGTTTCGAGCGGTACGCGGCGGGTCGTCGCGATGACTCGTAAAACACGATCTTGAATACTCTCGGACATTGGCCTCGGAGACGACTACATCACGCCCAGCTAAATTCGTCTTGGCTATCTTACTCTGACGAGCGGCAAACGCTAGTACACATCGCGTTGGTAACGCTTCTGCTTCTTCATGTTGGCCAGGTACTCCGCCGCATGGTCCAGCGTCCCCTGCGATCCCTTCGCGATCACGTCCAGCAGCGCCGTCTCCACGTCCTTCGCCATGCGCGTGGCGTCCCCGCAGACATAGAAGTATGCTCCGCTCTCCAGCCATTTATATAGCTCCGCGCAGCGCTCCTGCATCCGGTCCTGCACATAGATCTTCTTCGCCTGGTCGCGCGAGAACGCAGTATCCAGGTGCGTCAGGAGCCCATTCTTGTGCATCGCCTCCAGCTGTTCCTGGTAAAGAAAGTCGAGCTGCCGGCGCTGTTCGCCGAAGAAGAGCCAGTTCTCGCCGGTGTGCCCGAGTGCCTGCCGCTCCTCCAGAAACGCGCGAAACGGAGCAATCCCTGTGCCTGGCCCGATCATAATGACGGGAGCCGAGGTGTCCTCCGGCAGCCGAAAGTTTCCGTTAGCGTGCAAAAAGATCGGCAAGGTCCCACCGATCGGCGCGCGCTCCCCCAGATGCCCCGAGGCCAGACCCTGTCGGTTGCGCCCATGCGCGTCATACCGCACCACCCGCACCGTCGTCTGCACATTGTCCGGATGCGCCTTCTGGCTCGACGCGATCGAATACATCCGCGGCGTCAGCCGTTGCAGAACGTTGAAGAGCTGCTGCGGTTCAGTCACCACGCCTGGAAAGTCCAGGGCCAGGTCGATAAACTCGCGCCCGTAGCAATACTCCTCCGCTCGCGCCTTGTTCTCCGGCCCCACCATGTCCTTCAGCCGCGCCAGCCCCGGCGCGAGCTTGGCATATTGGGTAACGCTCCCGCGCGCCAGCTTGCCGATACCAAGCCGCGTCCGTACCGCCTCTTCGAGCGAGATCTCCACCTTGTAGTGGTCCAGCACCGGCTCGCTGCCCGTAAAGCCAAGCGCCGCGATCACCTCGGCCACCGCCTCCGCGCGGTTCTCCGGAAGGATCCCGACCGCGTCACCCGGCAGGTACGTCATACCATCTTCGATCGACAGCTCGACGTGCCGCGTCTCCTTCTCCGAGCCCGGCCCGGTCAGCAACTCATTCACCAGCACGGTGCTCTGGTAGGGCTGGTTGCGGGTGTACTTCGCAGCGTGACTCTGTTCGGTAATTTCTTCAGTGGTCATGGTCATAGTCAATGCTTAAACCCTAGCATGCAGCGCCATCCCACCGCACCTACGCCACACTCTCGATCACAACAGCCACCGATCGAAATTTCTGACGCCGCCTTGTCTCTGACGCCGCCTTAAGGACCATGTTATTTCGAAGCAACTCTCATTCATTCTTGTGGGCTATAATTCGAGGCTAAGAGCAACCTTATCCAGTTCTGTACACCAAGGGAGAAGCGCATGTGGCGTTTAGGAATAGCGATCGCGGCACTTTTGACAACACTACTGCCCAAGGTGGCCTCTGCGACGGTTTATACCTTCCACGATACGGAAACGTCGGCTCTCAGCCCTTCGCCGGTGACTTTCACGTTCTCTCTGGACACCGCCTCTGCCGTTGTCGCCGCGGGCGGTGCCACGTTCCAGAACGTGTCCATCAACGAGAACGGTACGTTGTTTCCAGGAGACAGCATCGGAGCTTCCTTCACCACAGACCTTAGCAGCCCGCTTTTCTTCTGGATCGACACCGGGTTGACAGCTTTCTATGCGGGCTCCGGCACCGGGATCGTGTTCAATGTCGGGACCTTTCCTATTGCAGATGGCCTAACCGACGGAGAAGGCACGCTGATCGTCTCTGCGGGTACGGCCTCTCCTGTTCCCGAACCCGCCAGCTGGACTCTGCTGCTCGCCGGCTGCTCGACAGCCGTTGCCGCTCGTCGCGTTTCAGGGATGTTGAGGGCGAGCAACCGAATAGTCGCCTAGTTGTCTCTTTGGCGACTCGAGCTCGCAAGTGCCGTCTCAGTCGGCACGACAACCTCTTACAGTCAAACTCGCCCACTCGGATGACATCCGGCGGTGTCTGTCTTATCGCCAGTTCACAGGCATCCGCATCGTCGCAACTGCTCGCCGGCAGCGTATATATCCTGGTTGCGCGCAAGTAGACGCTCGAAAGGTCTCTCATGCTTCGGTTGAAGTATCTTCGCTCTTTGTGTCTCTACAGCGGTCTCCTCACCGCCTCTTTCCTCCATGCCCAGGTTCCCACGCCTGCCGGCGTCCTCGGGCACACTCCCGGGGACGACTTCTATCTCGCCACTTACGAAGAGGCCATCAAATACTTTCACACTCTCGCCTCCGCCTCCGACCGCATGAAGATGGTCACTGTCGGCAAGACCACCCAGGGCCGCGACATCGAAGTCGGCGTCATCTCCTCGCCCGCCAATCTCGCCCGCCTCGACGAATACAAGACCAATGCCCGCCGCCTCGCCACCGCCGCCAACCTCGACGACGCCCAGGCGCATGAGCTCGCCCGCTCCACCAAGGTCATCGTCCACATCGACGGCGGGCTGCACTCCGCAGAGGTAGCCGGCGGCCAGCACTCCATCGCCCTTGCCTATAAACTGCTCTCCGCCAAGAACGATCCCGACATCGACGCCATCCTCGACAACGTCATTCTCGTCCTCTGGCCCACGCTCAACCCAGACGGCCAGGACATGATTGTCAACTGGTATCGCGGCAACGTCGGGACGAAGTACGAGGTCAGCCCGCTCCCCGCCCTTTACCAGGAGTACGTCGGCCACGACAACAACCGCGACGGCTTCATGCTTAATATGAAGGAAGAGCAGGTCGTCACCCGCGCCGAGCTTGACTTCGCCCCCGCCATCTTCTACTGCCAGCACCAGACCGCGCCGTTCCCCGCGCGCATCTGGATTCCTCCCTTCGCCGACCCCATCTCGTCCAACGTCAGCCCTTACGTCCGCTCGTGGCTCAACGTCATCGGCACCAACATGGCCGCTTACCTCGACCAGCACCACATGCCCGGCGCCATCTCCGAGACCCAGTTCGACAACTGGTACGCCGGCTTTACGGATTGGGCGGGCGTCTTCCGCGGCGAGATCTCCTTCTTCACCGAGACCGCCCTTTACCGATACGCAACCCCCCGCTTTTATACGGTGGATGAGTTCCCAAAGGAGTACCGCGACCTCCGCGCGCTCGCCATGTACACCACGCCCTGGGAGGGCGGCTGGTGGCGGCTCCGCGATGCCGTCGATTACATGGTCGGCGGCTCCATGTCCGTCCTCGACCTCGCCGCCAAGAACCACGAGGCCCTCCTCTACAACCGCTATCAGACCGCCCGCGACAACATCCGCCGCGCCGAGCCGCCTTTCGCCTACGTCATTCCCAGCCGCCAGGCCGACGCGCCCGAGGCCGGTCTGCTCGCGCAGAAGATGATCGACAACGGCCTCGAGGTCTACGCCTCCAAAGTGGGATTTAAGGTCAACGGCGTGGACTATCCCGCCGGATCGTGGGTCATCCCGATGGATCAGGCCTTCTCGCCCATGGCCAAGGAGCTGATGGAACGCCAGGTCTACCCAGCCGCCGTCAGCGGAGACACCGGCCCCGGCGCGCACCTTCCCTACGACATCACCGGCTGGACCCTCCCCCTCCAAATGGGCGTCAGCGTCGACACCGTAACCGAGCCGATGACCCCGGACCAGCGCGCCGCCCTCGTCAAAACCGCCGAGGTGAAATTACCCGCCGCCGAAATCTCCGGCGAAGGCGCGACCTTTATCCTCTCCCACAAGCCCAACGCCGCCTTCCAACTCGTCAACGCCGTCCTCGCGCAAGGCGGAAGCGTCGGCCTCGTCCCGGATATGGCCAAGACCGCAGAAGGCCCGGAGCGCGGTGCCTTCGCGGTCACCGGCCTCTCGCGCGCCGCCCTCAACACGCTGACCGGCAGTCTGGCCATAAGCGCGGTCGCCACACCCGCGCCAGCCCACACCATTCCCCTCAAGGCCGCCCGCATCGGTCTCTACCGCCCCTGGAACCCGTCCATCGACGAGGGCTGGACCCGCTGGATTCTCGAAAACTACCATTTTTCCTTCAAATCGCTCTACAACGCCGACATTCGCTCCGCCAATCTCCGCGGCCGGTACGATGCGATCATAGTCCCCGACATGAGCGCCAATCAGCTCATGAATGGCTTCCCCATCGGCTCCGTTCCCGGACAGTACGCCGGCGGCCTCGGGCAGGACGGCCTCAACAACCTGCGCGAGTTTGTCCAATCCGGCGGCACCCTCATAGCCTTCAACCAAACCGCCGCCGCCATCATCCCGCTGATGTCGCTGCCGGTCAAAAACGTTCTCGGCGGCCTGCCCAACGACAAGTTCTTCTGCGCCGGCGCGCTGCTCCGCGTACAGACCGAGCACCCCGAACTTCCCGCCAACTTCGGCCTGCCCGCCGAGCCCGTCGTCATGTTCGAGCGCGGCCCAGCCTTCGAAACCCTGCCCGGCTTCAAGGGCGCGGTGCTCGCCCGCTACGCCAAACAGGCCGACCCGCTAGAATCCGGCATGATCCTCCACGCTGACATGCTCGCCGGCAAAGCCGCCGCCATCGAGCTCGCCTATGGGCGCGGCCGCATCCTGCTCTTCGGCTTCAAACCCCAGCATCGCGGACAGGCCCACGGCACCTACCGCTACTTCTTCAACGCTCTTTATCTTTACGAAAACTTTCCCTATCCCATGGAAACCGACCCGCCACCACCCGCCAAATCCACCGCCGCTCCAACCGCCAAAGCGGCCGAAGACGAAGATGACGAGCCGTAATCCTGACTTCCGCGAAGCCCACGCCCGCAATCCCTCATTCGGAGACACCATGAAGGTGCTTTACCGCCTCACTCTGGCTTTCCCCGGCTTGCTTCTCGCGCCGTTGTGGGGGCAGCAGCCGCACCTTCCCTCGAACGACGACCTCCGCCACCTTCGCGCGATCGGCAGCCCCGCACTTGCGCCCGACGGCAAGCACGTCGTCGTCACTCTCACCGACAGCCCCGCCGACGGTGGCAAAACCCACCTTTGGCTGCTTTCCACCACGCCCGGCGGCCCATACCGCCAGCTCACCTTCGACCGCCCCGACTCCACCGGCGAACGCGCCCCCGAGTTCCTCTCCGACAACTCCGCCATCCTCTTCACCGCACGCCGCGACGGCAAATCCCGCCTCTACCGGCTTCCCCTCGACGGCGGCGAATCCATCCCCGTCAAGCTCGAACGCACACCCGTTCCTGCGGATCAGTCCGACGACAAGACGCTCCCGGTCGATGTCTCTTCCTACAGCATCTCGCCCGATGGCAGCCGGATAGCCGTCATCGCGCAAGACCCCGAACCCGCCGCCCGCACCAAGGACCACACCGACAAAAAAGACGCCATCTGGGTCGAGCACGAAGAACCGCGCAACCACCTCTACATCCTTGACTCCAAGACCTGGAAGCTCACGGATGCGCCTGCCCTCACTCGGATCGACGGCGTAGCCTGGTCGACCGATGCCGTCCGCCTGCTTGTCCTCGCCCACCTTCATCCAACCGACCTTGGCCCCAGCGCTGTGGCTACGATCCTCACCGCCGCCGATCCTGCCCGGCAAACAGCTGTCGCCAACCTCCCCACCACCACCCATCGTGCCGCGTTCTTCCACCATGGCGACACCCTCCTCCTCGCCGCGCAATGCCGGCAAGACGCTCCTGAAGGCTGCTCCGATCTCTACACCTTCGACATCGCCACCGGCAAAACCAGGAACCTCAC
>CAXTWP010000013.1:0-5367 GCA_964247945.1 uncultured Acidobacteriaceae bacterium
GCTCAAGTTTGCCCATGCGCTGGGGGCGCACGTGGTGCAGTTTACGACCTCGGCGGGTAAGGCGGACGACGCGAAGAAGCTGGGCGCGGATGAGGTTGTGGTGACGAAGGACGCGAACCAGATGGCTCGTCATGCGGGATCGCTCGACTTCATTTTGGACTGCGTCTCGGCACCGCACGACCTGAATGCTTACCTGAGTCTGCTGCGCCTGGACGGCGCACTTTGCCTGGTAGGGCTGCCGGAGGCTTCGCTGCCCGTAGCGGCGTTCTCGCTTACGGCCAATCGCCGTTCGCTGGCCGGCTCAAACATCGGCGGCATGAAGGAGACGCAGGAGATGCTGGATTACTGCGCGGAAAAGAACATCGTCGCGGACATTGAATTGACCACAGTGGACAAGCTGGAAGAGGCGTATCAGCGGGTCGTCAAGGGCGATGTGAAGTACCGGTTTGTGATCGATATGGCCAGTTTGAAGGAGTAGGGACGCCGATCCAGTAGTATTGGATTGAGCAAGAGCATGAGCGACAACCTGCTGTAGACGCTCCAACAACTCGTTCAGGATGTGATTGCACCGGACGTGCGCGAGTTGAAGGTACGGTCAGGCGCGCTTGATAAGCAGATCGACTTTCTGGAAAAGCATATGGAAAGTCGCTTTTCTGCTGTCGATCAGAAAATTGATGCCTTGGAGAAGCGGATGGAGAGTCGCTTCGCTGCAATGGATCAGAAGAGCGACCTTCAGTTCCGGGCAATTATTGCGGCGCTTTCCGAGTCGAAGATGCACTCCGAGCTGACGACCGTACAGATGATTTCGGCGCTGAGCGAACGAGCAGCGGTGCTGGAGTCCCAGCGACACTAGCTGAGTGATCCAGAGAGTTGCGCGACAGTGCTGGTTAGTCGCTGGTGACTTTGCAACGGAACATGCGCTAGGGAATCATGCGACCGGCAGGTTCGGTCTTGGGGCCTCGGTCGGAAGGCGGCAGGTTACGGGGCAAGGTGGAGGACCAGGGCTCCCCGGCGGCCGTCCGGACAGCGCCTTGATTGTCGGCCGGAAGACGGCCTAGTTCGATCTCCGGCTGGATATTTTCGTTGATGACGGGAAGCGAAGGCAGCTTGGAGGGATTGCCGACTTCCTTGATGATGGCACTGGAGTGCTCCAGCACCTCTTCGACGGTCATGCTGTACATCTCGCGGCCGTTGTCGTAGCCGGATTCAATGGCAGTTTTGAGATAGCGGCCCGCTGTTTGCGCGGCCAGGTAATCGGTGATGACCTTGCCCGTACGCCGCTTCTGCTCGATCCACGCGAGGTTCGGCATCGCAATCCATACAGGACGGCCGTTCACGGAAAAGCGGATGTCGGTGGCGTCGGCGTGACGCGTGGCGATGGCCACCATATTGGCCTTCCACGTCACATGGAGAGGCTCCTCGGTCCAGCGATCGGTGACGGTGAAGTCTTCGTACATGCAATCAGCTTACGCATCTGCTTCGCGCGCGGCAAGGCGTAGGAGCGTGTGCCATGCGGCAGAGCAGAGGGGAGCATCTTGACGCACCACCCAAATGCCTCTACCATCGCGCTATGGGATTGACCCGCATCGCAGCCTGTACTTGTTGCCTCTGTTGTCAGGGCATACGCTGCTGCGCCGGTTTTATCCTGTCCTAAGCTCCAGGCTTTACCAAGTTTAGAGCGTACAAATCCGGATTTCAAAGACCCACGCAGCGGCAATCAGCCCTTGCGTGGGTTTTTCTTTGCTCATCACCTTCCAACTTCGCCTCATCCCTCAGGAGCTAAAGACATGGCACAGCCCGACCAAAAAGCAGCACCGGCAACCAACTTCAATATGGACTTCCTCGCTATCGCCATCGCCCTTACCTTGGCGGCTCTTATTCGGCTGAACATTTTGCCCCAGATTAGATGGTAACTACGTAGATCTCAAGCATGTCGACCCGCATCGTTCCACTTCCACTCAAGCCGCCCACCCCGGCGGCGCGTTTCGCCGGTGTCCTGCCGGGAACGGCGCTGCTGTTTGGGATCGGCCTTGTGGGCAAGCTGCTGGAACACACCTTTACGCTTTTTCGTCTGCGCTATCACCTGCTGCTTCCGCAGATCGAGTATGTACTGTGGGCGATTCTGCTGGGTTTGCTGCTGAGTAACACCGTGGGCGTGGCTCGGGTCTTCCGGCCGGGCGTTGCGACGTATGAGCTTTGGCTGAAGCTCGGTATCGTGCTGGTGGGGGCGCGCTTTCTGATGCAGGATGTGCTCCATATCGGCGGCCTGTCGTTGGGACTGGTTGCGGTGGAGCTGGTCCTTTCGCTCTCCGTGATGACACTGCTTGGGCGCATCTTCCATCTGCCGCCCAAGCTGACCAGCCTGCTGGCGATCGGCAGTTCAATCTGCGGCGTGACGGCGATTATGGCCGCCCAAGGAGCAATCGATCCGGAGGAGGAGGACACCTCAACCGCTATCGCTGCGATTCTGACGCTGGGCGCGATCGCGCTGTTTACCTTCCCAGCCATCGGGCATGCGCTGCATATGGGCCAGCAGGCATACGGCATGTGGGCCGGGCTGGCGGTCGACAACACGGCGGAGGCGACCGTAACCGGCGCGCTCTACGGCGATGAGGCTGGGCGGTTCGCGGTGCTCGCGAAGACGGCGCGGTCAGCTTTCATCGGTTTTGTCGTGCTTGGTTATGCGGTCTATTGGGCGTCCAGGGGGAAGGCTGCAGTAGTGGAGCATAAGGGGCTTTTTTTGTGGCAAAAGTTTCCGAAGTTCATCCTCGGCTTTGTTGCCATCTCGATCCTGGCGACGCTGCACTACTTTACTCCGCCGCAGCTTACCAGCCTGTCGAACCTTTCCCGGTGGGCGTTTCTGCCAGCGTTTGCGGGTGTGGGGCTTCGGACCAACCTTCGCGATCTAGTCGGGCAGGGCTGGCGGCCGCTGATGGTGGGGGTTCTCGGCGAGATCTTCATCGCGCTGCTTACGTTGGGCCTTGTTTATTGGAGCTATCGCCACGGAGTGCCTCGATGATCGTTGCCGCCCTGCGCACGACCTCGGCTCTTTTGGTCGGACGTTGTTGTTGCGCCTGTTGTTGCTGTCGCCACACCTCCCGCTAAGACTTCACTTGCCTTTCCGAGCCGCGATCAGCGAGCAAACACCCTTCTTCCTTCTTCAGGAGACCCCATGCCCCATACCCGCCTGAATCCTTTGTCTGCCGTTCTTGCCGCGCTGCTTGCGCTCTTCCTTGCCTTCACTGCCGAAGCCCAGGTGGTTGGCGGCACGCTCTCCGGCACCATCAGCGATGCTACAGGCGCTGCTCTGAAGGGTGCGACCGTCCTCGTGCACAATGAAGAAACCGGCAGCGAGAGGCGCATGGTTACCGGTCTCGACGGTAGATACGCCGCGCCTTCCATCGCCATCGGCACGTACACGGTCGCGGTCGAGGCTTCGGGCTTCGCTCCCAAGCGCCGAACAGCCATCCCTCTTACCATCGGCGAAAGCAAGCAAGTCGATTAGCAACTCGGCATCGACGCGGTCGCTGAGCAAGTGACTGTAGTTGATACTCCGGCGGTTGTCGACTTCTCGACGCAGCAGACCTCCGGGCTGGTGGACGAACGGCAGATCAAACAGCTTCCGCTGAACGGTCGCAGCTATGATCAGCTGCTGACATAAAACCCGGCAACGGTCAACTACACGGGGCAGCGTTCCGGCTCGATTGGAACGTTGAACTCGTCGGTCGGCAATATGTTCGCCGTCTCCGGGCGGCGGCCCCAGGACAATCTGTTCCTGCTGAACGGCATCGAGTACACGGGCGCGTCGCTGATCAACGTCACGCCCGGCGGCACCAGCGGCCAGCTTCTGGGCGTTGACGCGGTGCGCGAGTTCAACGTGCTGGCCGACACTTATGGGGCGAACTATGGGAAACGGCAAGGGGCGCAGGTTTCGATCGTTACGGCCTCGGGCACCAATACGCTTCGTGGATCTGTGTACGAGTTTCTGCGCAACTCCGCGCTGGACGCGCGAAACTACTTCGATCAGGCCGACAGTGGCCGGCGGCTTCCTAGCTTCCAGCGCAACGACTTTGGCGGCTCGTTGGGCGGCCCTTTGCGGCGGGACAAGCTCTTCCTATTCGCCAACTACGAAGGCTACCGGCAGAACCTCGGCCTGTCGGACGTCACGCTTGTTCCCGACAACACGGCACGCGCCGCAGCCGTCGCAAGCGTGAAGCCGCTGTTGGCGCTTTGGCCGGTGGCGAACGGGCCGGAGTTGGGCAGCGGCATCGCCGAAGCATTCTCCAGCCCGATGCAGCACATCCGCGAGGACTTCGGCACGACGCGAATAGACGCCAATCTGACCCCGAACGATCTGCTGTTCGGTGTTTATACGATCGACGACTCGCTGGCCGACACACCGACCCAGAACCCCTTCGCGCTGATCCATGAGACCTTGCGCGAGCAGGTCCTGAGCGCGCAGGAGCAGCATGTTTTTTCGCCGCGGCTGCTCAACACGGCGCAGGTCGGCTTCTCGCGGGCGTCGTTTTATTTTCTCGGATCGAGCAGCGCGGACCTGCCCGGCTGGGTGGCTGGAAGGCCGATTGGCGCGATCGTCATCGCCGGCAGCACCGCCTCGAACGGTTCCTCGCAGATCACGGGCGCGGGAGCCAACACTGGCTCGAACAACGCGACCACGCGCAATCTGTTTACTTTGGATGACCATATCTTCTGGACCGCGGGCCGCCACCAAATCGAAGCGGGCGGCTGGCTGCAGCGGCTGCAGTCGAACGATAACCTGGCGCAGAATCAGTATGGACAGGCGAGTTTCTCGACGCTGAACACGTTTTTGCAAGGAACGGTCGCCACCTTTACCGTGGTGCCCAACCCCACGGAGCTAGGCTGGCGGAGTTGGATGGGCGCGGGCTACCTGGAAGATACTGTCCACCTGACTCCGCGCCTCGAAGCTCGGATTGGGCTGCGGGTCGAATCTACCGACGGCTGGAACGAGGTCCAGGGGCGTGCCGCGAACTACACCTTTACAAACGGCATCATCGACACGACGCCGTTTACCGGCGGGTCCGCCCTTACGAACAACCGGGCGAAGTTCCTGCCCGAGCCGCGCGCAGGACTTTCGTGGTCGCCCTTTGCGAGTGGCCACACCGCGATACGCGCAAGCTTCGGTCTGCATCATTCGCTATTGGACAACCTCGACTACCGGCTCGACCAGACGGCACCGTTCAACACGACTTTGTCGCTAAAGAATGTCGCCGTATCGAGCCTCAACATCACCTCCGCAACCTCTGCCTCGGCCAGTTCGTTGATCTCGCCCTCAAACGTACAGCCCGACATCGCCACCCCCACCGTCCTCGCCTGGACGCTCAAGGT
>CAXTWP010000013.1:5377-7854 GCA_964247945.1 uncultured Acidobacteriaceae bacterium
CTGCCGAACACCTCGCTGACTCTCGGCTATGTGGGCTCACACGGGTATCATCAGATACTCTCCGAGGACCAGAACGAACCGGCCTCCACTCTGGTCAACGGAACGGTCTATTTCCCGACTACCGTGAAGGCGAACCCGGCCCTAGCCAACACCACGTCGTGGGTTTCGCAGGGAATCAGCAGTTATAACGCACTGGAGGTAGACGTTCGCCGGACGCTGGCGCGCGGCCTACAGCTTCGGGGCAACTACACGTATGCGAAGAATTTTGACGACGGCTCCGCGTGGAACACCATCGTCAGCGCCAACACGCCGGCCTACGTCTCCTACCCTGCGAACCCGCGCCTCGACTACGGCCCGTCGGCCGCCGATGTCCGTCACCTCGCCGCAATCAACGGCAGCTACGATCTGCCCTTTGGGCCCGGCCACGCGCTCGGCGCAAATCTTGGTTCGCTTGGCGATCGGGCCATTGCTGGGTGGACGCTTAGTTCGATCGTGTCGCTCCAGTCGGGCCTCCCTTTTTCGCCGCAGCTTGGTTATAACCCTACCGGCAATGGCGATACGCGTAATCCGGTCCGGCCAAATGCTGACCCCGGGTTTGCGGGAATCTTTATCCCCGGACGGCGGCTCAATGGTTCAACCCCGCCGCGTTTAGCGTCCCCTTATACGGAACGCTCGGCAAGTTTGGACGCGATACGCTGACCGGACCCGGCGTGACCAACCTCGATCTTTCGCTGCTCAAGTCTACCCAGGTGACGGAGTGGGTGCGCGCTCAGTTCCGCGCCGAGTTCTTCAACGCGCTGAACCACACGAACTTCGCCACACCCAATGAGGTGGTGTTTTCCTCAGGGCCGACGCAGGGCACCGCGGCCAACCAGAATGCCGCAGCCGTCCCCAGCCCGACGGCGGGAGTGATTACCGCGACCAGCACCAACTCGCGCCAGATCCAGTTCGGGTTGAAGCTGCTCTTCTAGGATCGCGTCATCAGCTCCGGAGCGCCCCGAAGGCGAGATCGATCAGGGTCTTCTCTTCCATCTCGTGGGCTTTGGCGGAGCCGGTCGCGGGGCTGGCGCTAGCAGTGCGCTTGACGCTGAGCAGGGCGCGGTCGCCGGCCATCCGCTTGAGCAGCGGCATAACGTACGTGAGCGCGCCCATGTTGGCCGGCTCCTCCTGCACCCAGACGATCTCCTGCGCACTGGGGTGCTGGTCGAGGGCGGCCTGGAGCTCCTGCTCTGGCCAAGGATAGAGCTGTTCGACAAAGACGATGCCGACGGTCATGTCCTTGCGCTTGGCGCGCTCGACGCGAAGATTGTGGCCGATCTTACCGGTGCAGACAAGCAAGCGGCGCGGGCGCTGGACGTCATTGTCCGGCAGTACGTTTTGAAAGCGCGGCAGCGCGAGGTCGGCGAGGGTGGAGGCGGCGTCGGGGTGGCGCAACATGCTCTTGGGGGTGAAAACGATAAGCGGCTTACGCCAGGAGCGCAGGGCCTGGCGGCGGAGCAGATGGAAGTACTGCGCCGCCTTTGAGGGCTGGGCAATGACGATGTTGTCGTGTGCGGCGAGTTGGAGGAAGCGCTCCATGCGGGCGGAGGAGTGTTCCGGGCCCTGGCCGTCGTAGCCGTGGGGGAGCAGCATGACAAGGCCGGAGAGAAGGCCCCACTTGGCTTCACCGGAGGTGATGAACTGGTCGATGATGATCTGCGCGCCGTTGACGAAGTCGCCGAACTGGGCCTCCCAAAGGACTAGCGCCTCGGGGTAGTCGCGCGAGTAGCCGTACTCGAAGCCGAGGCAAGCGGCCTCGGAGAGCAGGGAATTGTGGACCTCGAACCGGGCCTGACCGGCGTCGAGGTGAGCGAGCGGCGTGTAACGAACCTCGGTTTGGGTGTCGACCAGCACGGCGTGGCGCTGGTTGAATGTTCCACGCTGGGAGTCCTGGCCGGTGAGCCGGACGGGCGTGCCCTGCGTCAGCAGTGAAGCGTAGGCGAGCAGCTCGGCGGTGCCGTAGTCGAAGGTACGCTTGCCCTGGGCCATCTCGACGCGCTGCTCGTAGAGCTTCTGCACCTTGGGATGAATGTGGAAGCCGTCGGGATAGCGCGTCATCTGTCGGGTGAGTTCGAGGACACTCTCGGCGGCCAGGGCGGTGACAAGCTCCGTATCGGCTTCGGAGAGTTCACCGCCGCGGTAGCTGCTCCAGTAGTCGGGAAGCTGGGCGAGGCGGGGCTTGCGGGTGGCCTTGGCGGCGGCTTTTTGCTCGTCGAAAAACTCGCCTTGGATCTGCTTGGCTTCCTCGGCAGGGTCGACGCCCATCTGTTCGGCATAGAGCTGGTAGAGCGGCTTGCGGTCCTTGATGAGGGCGTAGCGGCGGGGTTGGGTGACGGTTGGGTCGTCCGCCTCGTTGTGGCCGTAGCGGCGGTAGCGGATGAGGTCGACGACGACATCGGAGTGGAAGCGCTGGCGGTACTCGGTGGCGATCGCGGCGA
>CAXTWP010000013.1:7864-9633 GCA_964247945.1 uncultured Acidobacteriaceae bacterium
GCGGCGATGCGCATGACGGCGTCGGGGTCTTCCGCGTTAACGTGGAAGATGGGGATAGGCAGGCGCTTGGCGATGTCGGTGGCGAAGCGGGAGGAGTTCGACTCCTCGGGCAGGGCAGTGAAGCCGAGAAGATTGTTGACGATCACGTGGACGGTGCCGCCGATATTGTAGCCGGCGAGCGCGGCCATGTTGATTGACTCAGCGGTGATGCCCTGACCGGCAAACGCGGCGTCGCCGTGGAGGATGATGGGCAGCACTTTCTCCTGGCTTCTTCCGTCCATTCCGCTTAAGGCAAGGCGAATCTGCTTGGCGCGGGCGCGGCCCATGACGACGGGGTTCACGGCTTCGAGGTGACTGGGGTTCGAGGCGAGGTGGAGGGCGATGGCTCCGCCGTCCTCGGCGTGGTACTCGCCGGTCGCACCGACGTGGTACTTGACGTCGCCGCCGCCAAGCACGCTGCGAGGGTCGACATCCTCAAACTTGGCGAAGATCTCGGACGGGGAGCGGCCGATGGTGTTCGTCATCACGTTGAGGCGGCCGCGATGGCTCATCGCAATGATGGCCTTCACCACGCCCCGACGATGGGCGGTCGCCAGCATCTCGTCGAGGAAGGGAATCAGCACGGTCAAGCCTTCGAGCGAGAAGCGTTTGGTGCCGAGGTAACGCGATTGGATGACCTGCTCGAAGAGGTCGGCGCGGATAAGTTGCGTCAAGACGTGGGGCTGGTTGGCGCGTCGGGTAGGCTGCTCCACCTGCTCCTGGAGCCACTGGCGCTGCTCGGGGTTGGCGATGTGCATGAACTCCACCGCGAAGGTGCCGCAGTAGAAGCCCCGCGCCTCTTGCGCGAACTCGCCTTCCGGAATCGAGACGGGAAACGGCTCAGGCGGAAGGTACTGGCCGAGCGGATCAAGCCACGCCTGAAGGTAGCCCCAGCGACGGAAGAGATCGAAGACCTGCTCACGGGACTGCTCCGGTTCTGCGATCGTGGCGACTGAAAGTGTGGAAGGAAGAGCGGAACCCATAAGCATTCTCGATTCTAAAGATGATAGGCTGACGTTCAGCCCTGCATCCATAATGCTAGACCTTTCGTGCGGAGGATGCATCCCGTTGTGCGGTTATCGGAAAGGTTGCGCGTTGACATTGCTTTCCCAATGCATTCGCGTATTTAAAGCGTGACGATCAGGCCCGCGATTCGCTGTTGGCTCAGCCGCTTGGTTCTTGTTTCAAGTTCGTGCGGGCTGTTGCTGCGAGCGCAGACGCCGGATGCTTTATCACGGCCTCTGCCCGATATCCCCACTCTGATGCACGAAGTGGAAGCCCATCAGAAGTCCAGTGAGGCGGTGGAGCGGGACTATCTCTATCACTCGCATGCGGTTGAGCAAACGCTTGATAAGCACGGAAACGTTAAGAAGACGGAGACCGAAGATACTGATGTCTTTTATGTGGCCGGCGCGCGTCTTAGCCGCATCACCGCCAAAGACGGCAAGGAACTTACCCCCGACGAACAGCGCAAAGAAGCCCAGCGCATCGACAAGGAGATCGCCAGGGCAAAGGAGAAGCAGGCACGGCCGGAAGAAAACGAGCGGGATGTGGTGACGGTTTCCCGCTTTCTTGAACTCGGCAGTTTTACGAACGCTCGCCGGGAGCAAGTCGATGGGCGGGAGACCATTGCGATCGACTTTACGGGTAATCCGAAAGCCAAGACGCGGTCGAGTTTTGAAGGGGCATTGCGCGAGATGGAGGGCACACTTTGGGTCGACGAGCAAGAC
>CAXTWP010000013.1:9643-14341 GCA_964247945.1 uncultured Acidobacteriaceae bacterium
GTGTAAGCTTACGGGACGCTTTGTCAATGATTTTAAGGTGGGTGGCGGGCTGCTGGCGGATGTCCGTAAGGGGACGAGCTTTGAAGCCTCGTTCACCAAGGTCAACGGTGAAGTCTGGCTGCCCGCAACTGCGTCTGGGCGGGGCGATCTGCGGCTGCTCCTGCTGGTGAATCTGCACGGCAGCTTGCGGGTTACTGATTCCGACTACCGCAAGTTCAAGGCAACGGCTACCATCCTGCCCGCTACTCCACCCACCGGGTCAGAGCCATAGTAGCCGGAAACAAGACAGGAGTGGCACGTGGCCACTCCTCGTCTTGTTTGCTCTCGAAAGACTAGAGAGGCTGGATATCGGAAGCTTGCCAGCCCTTGGGTCCCTTGACTACGTTGAACTGGACGGCCTGACCCTCTTGGAGGCTTTTGAAACCGCTCGAAACGATCGCCGAGTAGTGAGCGAACACATCCTCGCCGTTCTGACGGCTGATGAAACCAAACCCCTTGGCGTCGTTAAACCACTTTACTGTTCCCTGCTCCATGATGTTTCTTCCTTAGATACTGCTGAATTGACGCTATGACCAAATCGGGGTTCGTACAGTTACAGCCATTGCAGAAGACCAATCTGTTTCAAACGACAAGCCAAGGTTAGCACGTTTCACAAAAATATGTTGGCAATTCGTACACATCTGGATACTTACGGCGAAAGGGACAGCCGGAGCTGTCCCTTTTGCGGAAATATGTTTGCTGGGTGCTGCCGCAGCAACCCTGCGCGTCCGGTTTGTGCTTTCAGAGAGGCTGAACGTCCGATGCTTGCCAGCCCTTTGGTCCCTTAACCACGTTGAACTGCACCGCCTGACCTTCTTGAAGGCTCTTGAAGCCGTTCGAATTGATCGCCGAGTAATGCACAAAGACATCCTCGCCGTTTTGACGGCTGATGAAGCCAAACCCCTTGGCGTCGTTGAACCACTTGACCGTTCCCTGTTCCATGTTGATCGAATCCTTGATTGCTGATGAGTTTGCCGTTGAAGCCAAATCGGGGTTCGTTCACGACGCTCCGTTACGAAAACCAAGAGGACTCAAACGATGAGGAGAGGTTAGCATAGTAGTCAAACGAATCCACAGAAAAGTTCGGGTTGGCATGGTACTGCACCAGCATCTGTGCAGTGCTGCTTATTTTGTGGGTTCTATCGTTCGGAAAGGTGCTCGCGAACGATCGCTTCCGCCGCCGCTAACACTTGATCAAGCGACATCGCGGTTGAATCGAGCACAACAGCGTCTGCGGCGGGCTGCAGCGGCGACTCCGCGCGTGTCCGGTCGCGATGGTCCCGCTCTTTGAGGTCGGCGAGCACGGCGACCCGCTGCGCTTCCCTTTGTTCGAGGTCAAGGGGCTGCCGCGACTCGCTCCGCCGGTCCGTTTTGCTGCCTGGTTCGACTTGCCGAAAACGGCGATTGCTGCGTACCTCGGGTGCGGCGTCAAGGAAGATCTTCACCTCCGCGTTCGGGAAGACGGCGGTGCCGATGTCGCGCCCCTCCATGACAACGCCGCCCTCGGCACCGAGGGCGCGCTGGGCCGTCACCATCCAGGCACGAAGCAGCGAATGGACGGAGATCTGAGACGCGGCGGAGGTGACGTCTGTATCGCGAATGCGGCGGCTCACGTCCAATCCATCAAGCAAGACGCGGTTGCCTTCAATTTGCGGCTCCAACTGGATCTTGGTCGCCGCCGCGAGTGTCAGGAGCGGCCCTTCCTCGTCGAAAGCGTAGTCGTTTTCAATCGCCTTCAGGGCGAGCGCGCGGTACATTGCGCCTGTTTCGAGATTGAGAAAGCCAAAGCGTCGGGCAAGATGCGCGGCCAGCGTCGACTTTCCCGCGCCCGCCGGGCCGTCGATGGCGATAATCGGACGCTCACGCTTCTGGTTCTCGACCGATGGAGTGTCTGGAGTCATCCTTTCGGCTCCTCATCTTCGGGACGAAACTTGCGTACTGGGTGACGATTGCCAAAGGGCTTTGCGTTGTTTTTGAACTTGTCGAAGGTTCCGGCCGGTTTGCCGGTGCCCGGCCTGCCCACACCAGGCTTTCCGGCAGGCTTGGCGAACTTGCTGAACGGCTTCTTGCCAACGAAACCACCGCTGGACTTGCCCGCGAAACCTCCCGCACCGGTTGGACGCGGGGTATGAGTGGTGCCCGATGCGGAACGCGCCGGGCGGTCTGTGCGATCTCCGCGAGGGGCGTCGAATTTGCGAAACGGTGGCCCCTCGGTGCGGGCGCGGCGGTCGGTACCGGAGCCTGGGCCGGTCCTTTCGCGGGGGATGGAAGAAGATTTGCGCTCGCCGAAACGGCTTTGAAGACGAGGACGCGCGTTGAACGATCCGGGCTTGCGCGGGCCGGCGGATGACGACCGGTCGCTGAAGGAACGCGCTGCAGCGTCGCGTCGTGGGGGACGGGTTTCGCCCTCGGCTCGCGGTTTAAACTCGCGGCGCGGCGGGCGCGCATCGCCGAAGTTCTCGCGCGGCGGCTGAGTGTCGCTGCGGTCGCGGGGCGTTTTGTTGAAAGCAGTCCGGGAAGGACGGTCATCGCCGGCGCTCTCAGGACGCGGCGTAAATTCGCGCCGCGGCGGCCTGCCGTCGCCCGAGGCCGCGAAATTGCCTCGGGCCGGCCGTTCGCCCCGACCTGGCCGGTCATTGCCAAAGCTGGGCTTGCCGCCGAAGCTGGGCTTCCGGCTGTAGGCTGGGCGTTCGGCGCCCGGCCGCGGGGTGGAACTACGCGTGGTGCTTGTATCCGAGCCATCGCCGCTTGGGGCGAGATGGGTGGGCCGCTCCTGCCAAGGCTTGGTGAAGCTTGGCTTGCCGGTGGAAGGGCGCCCGGCGCTGCCGATAAAGGGCCGCCGCTCGCGGTCGGGCCGGGAGTCTGGGCCGGTATAGGGCTTGGGTTTTGCTCCGAAAGCAGGCTTCTTGACGTAGCCGGTTCCCACCTTGCGTGGTTTGGCGTTGAACTTGACGATACGGGGCGTGTCTTCGCCTGATTCGCCGCCGCCTGCGACTGGCGCGGCGATCTCCTCGGCGGCTTCCGCATCGATGACGACGCTGCCCTCCGGAGCAAGGAAGCCGGGAAGTTCACCCGCGACGTGGAGGACGGTCTTGCCTTCCACGGCGATCGTTTCCAGTTGGCGGGCGGCCAAAAGCGCATGGATGACGTCGCGGATGCGGCTGCGCGCGGCGAGTGGAGAGAGGAAGGTCTCGATCTCATCTTCCGCGGCCACGATCGCGGTGTTGAGATAGAGGCTAATCAGTGCTGAAAGCGCGCTCGGCTGGCCCGCGTTGGCACCGGCCTTCATCAGTTTGGTAAAGCGCCGGCTGGTCGGCTCCCATAGCGTGGCCGCGCCGTCCACCCGCGCAATCGGGAGAACGCGGAGGTGAGCCCAAAGCTCGTTCAGTGCGCGCAGTACCGCGGATTCAGTCACCTCTTTGCCGAGGTGCGTGGCAAGATCGTAGGCCGACAGCGTCCCGTGTTCAATCAGCATTGTGTACGCCGCAAGCGCCAGAGGAGAGACCTTGACCGCGCCGCTGGTCGCTGGGGGCTGTTTCCAGGCCTTGTCCCCGCGAAGGGTGAAGACGTAGGCAAAGGCCGGGGCCGCGACGACGAAGTCGGGCACGTCGCCGGGGGTGCCGAAAAGGTTGAGGGGGACAGCAACGCCTTCGGTGATGAGGCGCGCAAGCAGGCTTTTCGCCTGCTCCAAGTCGGCGAGAACAGGGTTGAGGTTGGGGATGCCAAGCACGGCTTCGACCAGGGAAGGCGCGGGCGCGGGAAGCTGGCCGGCTCGGCGGGTGAAGAGCACAAGGCCGGTGGCGTTGATCCAGCTGCGAAGATTCTCAAAGGTCAGCAAGGCTTCGCCCTGCTGGTGCCATTGCTTGAGGCGGGAGGCGGTGAGCTGGCCAGCAGTCGGCGGCGCGTTCTCAGGAGTGTGTAAATTGCTCATAGCGGTACTGCCTTTCCTGCTGGGCACTGGGCGCGGACAACGCGCACGGGCGGCAGCCATCCTCCGCCGCGGCTCGGGACCGATGCTGAATTTTCAAAGGACAAACGTTTGGGCGCGTTCTGGACCATTCGCCCGGGAGTCTAAGTACGCTGGAACGCCTTCTGTACGTCCTTATAAGAATACCGCAAAGCGATCGGACGGCCATGCGGGCAGCTGGTGGGGTGTTCGGTCTTGGCCAACTCGGAGAGCAGCCAGTCGATCTTGGAGGGTTCGAGCGGGGTGTTGATTTTAATAGCCGCGTGGCAAGCGATGGAGGCGGCGATGCGGCGGCGGCGAGCTTCGGCGTTCTCGGCTTGCTGTTCGCGTTCAGGGACACCGAGGACTTCTTCGAGCATGCGCTCCAACTCGCGACCCTTGAGACCTACCGGAGCGGCCTTGATGGCGAGGGTGCGCGGGCCGAACGGCTCGGCTTCAAAGCCGTTCCGAATCAGTTCATCCGAGAGTTCGGCGAAGCGGATCATCTGCGCGGGCAGCAAATCGAGAAGCAGAGGCATCAAGAGCCGCTGGCGCTGGACGGCCTCTACTTCGCGGTCGCGCAGGATTTTTTCGAACAAGACACGCTCATGCGCCACGTGCTGGTCGACGATCCAAAGGCCTTCGTCGTTAACGGCGAGGATGAAGGAGTCGCGCAACTGGCCCAGCGGCCGCAGCGCCGCCAGACCGTGCAA
>CAXTWP010000013.1:14351-14966 GCA_964247945.1 uncultured Acidobacteriaceae bacterium
CAGACGGCCGGCGCCCGATCCTTGCTCGCCGGGCGCTTCCTCGGAGCCGACCGCGAGCGTGGAGCCGCCGAACTCCAGACGCCCGGGCGATTCCGCAACCGCAGGCGGTTGTAAGCGGAAGGGTTCGGCATCCGCGAGCAGCGGGTCACCTTCGGACTGCGGCTGTTCACTCGGCGAAAAGTGGGGCTGCTCCGGCCCATCCGGCATCGGGCTAACGTCCAGCAACAGGGAACTCGACCCGCCGTGCGCCGGATGCAGGGCCGCCGCGAAGCTCGTAGCCGGACGCGCCGTCATGAGCGCGGCGCGCACCGTGTCGCGGATGAAGTCGTGCACAAAGCTCGATTGCCGGAAGCGCACCTCGGTCTTGGCCGGGTGTACGTTTACATCGACCTCCTGCGGCGGCATCTCTAAAAACAACAAAACCACGGGGAAAGACCCCGGCGGGATGATATTACGGTATGCCTCAACAAGGGCATGGATCACCAGGCGATCCCGGATCAGGCGCTGGTTGACGAAGACGTAGATGGCGTTACGATTGAGTTTTTGCAGCTCCGGCTTGGAGACGAAGCCGCGAAGCCGGATATAGCCGGGCTGGGCCGGCTCATACTCGGCGTC
>CAXTWP010000013.1:14976-19107 GCA_964247945.1 uncultured Acidobacteriaceae bacterium
GCCGAAGATCTGGAAGAGCCGGTCGCCGGCGTTGCTAACCGCGGGCGCCACCAGCAGTGCCTGCGTCGCTGTATGGAGTTCAAGGTGTTTCGCCGGATGCGCCAGCGCGTAATGCGTCACCAGCGCGGCAATGTGCGCCAGCTCCGTCTGCTCGGCTTTCAAGAACTTACGCCGCGCGGGCGTATTGAAGAAAAGGTCGCGGATGGTAAGGGTTGTGCCGCACGGCATTCCGGCTTCTTCGACGCTCAGGATCTTGCCGCCGGAGATTTCGATCTCGGTGCCAACGGTATCCTCGGCCGCGCGCGTCGCCAGGTGCACGCGAGCGACCGAGGCAATCGAAGGGAGCGCCTCACCGCGAAACCCCAGCGTGGTGATTGCGAGCAGATCGTCCGAGGTCCGCAGCTTACTGGTGGCGTGGCGCTCAAAGGCGAGCAGCGCGTCGTCGCGCACCATGCCGCAGCCATTATCGACGATGCGGATGAGCTTGCGGCCGCCGCCCTCGACCTCGATGCGAATGCGCGACGCGCCTGCGTCGATGGCGTTTTCGAGCAGCTCCTTGACCACGGAGGCGGGCCGTTCCACCACCTCGCCCGCGGCAATCTGGTTCGCCACCTGGTCGGACAAGATGCGGATGCGCCCCATCGCTCGATTGTAGGCGAACGTAACACTGGCAAGGCGGTGTCGAAGCACCGACTTCACAACACCTTCGATCCTTGCCGCTTCGTCCGTGTCAGCTCGATTGCGGCGGTTCGAGCATCCGCTCGAAGACCTGAGCGATGTAGCCGACCGCGCTCATGGTCTTCTCATACTGCATCCGCTTGGGCCCGATCACCCCGACGGTGCCCAGGTTCTCGCCGCCCTGGCGGGAAGGCGCGGCGATCAGCACAAGGCCGGCCATCTCCGGTGCCTGCTCTTCCAGGTCGAACACAACCCGCACTGACTCCTGCCGGGCATCGATGTAGGCGTTCAGCAGGTCGACGACGCGCTGCTTGGTCTCAAGCGACCGCAGCACCTCCCGAAGGCGTTCGCGGTCCTGCCGGCTTCCCGCGCCCTGCCCTGTGATGAGGTTGGCAACCCCTTCGACGAAGACGGCCTGGCGCGTCAAATCAGCCTCCGGCACAGCGTGCGACCAGAGCTGCTGGACGGAGGAGAGCAGCCGCTGGTACTCGCTGCGTTCGTGCTCCACCAGTCGCGCGATGTCGAGCCGGACGCGTTCGATGGACCAGCCGCGGAAGTTCTCGTTCAAGAAGTTAGCGGCGGTCTCAAGCTCCAGCAGGCTCAGGTCTTTATCGAGCGCCAGCACCCGGTCGCGCACCAGGCCCGACCGGGTGACGACCACGGCGAGTACGCGGGCCTCGGCCAAGCGGGAGAAATGGACGTGCTCCAGCAGGTCCCCTTCGGACGCGGCGGCAATGGCCACGCCCACCCCGCTTGAAAGCGTGGCGAGAACGTGTGATGTGCGCTCCAGCACCGCGCGCGTGCCGGCGAGACCGGCGAAGCTCGAATCGATCTGGTCGTGAATGACGGAACGCGAACGCGTGGTCAAGTCGTTCGTCTGGCTGAGATGGGCGACGTAGAGCCGGAAGGCGCGAGCCGTGGGGATACGGCCGGCGGAGGTATGCGGCTGTTCAAGCAGGCCTTCGTCGGCGAGCGCGGCCATCTCGTTGCGCACGGTCGCGGGGCTCAGCCCCGCGGTTTCCGCGAGCGGCAGTCGCGCGATCGTGTGCGACCCGACCGCCTCGCCGGTGTCGATGTAGCACTGCACGATAGCCGTCAGGATCGATCGCTGCCGCGCCGTGATGCGCTCCGCCTCTCGCATGGATCCTCCTTTTCAGGATACGCCGTGCCTCAACGAGAGCCAACCACCCGCGCCTACAGCAAGGCCTTCCACCGCACGGATAGAACCAAATTTTTGAGGCATAAAGTTGTAGCCCGCAATGGCCGAAGATGATAGTGCGAGACTCGACTTGCACCAATCATCATGGCAAGTTATGTGCGATGGCCATACGTTCGAGGGTATAAAGCCCTGGTCTCGTTCTGCATCGCCCTAAGTATCAGTCTTGCGGGGAGTATAACCGCACAGGAAACCACGCGTCCCTTGCGTACGCTGGTGACCACCAGAGAAGCTCACAGTCTTACAATCGCGGAAGCGCAACGGGAGTATCCGGTAGCGCTCAAAGCCGTGGTTACCTACTACGATAGGTTTGAGGACCCGCGACGCCCCGCGCTTCTTGTTCACGACGCCACAGGCAGCATCTTTGTGGGACTGACCTCGTTTCCGGCGTTTCCGGTTGAGCCGGGCATGCTGGTCGAGGTAAGAGGAGTCAGTGCCGCCGGCGATTTCGCGCCGATTGTAGGGAAGGCCGACCTTCGAATCATCGGCAGGTCGCGGCTTCCGCCCAACGCTCCGCCGGTCAGCATGAGCCAGCTGCTAACCGGCATCTACGATGGTCAGTGGGTCGAGATTGAGGGCATGATCCACTCAATTCAGCCTCTCGGCAAAGGGATTAACCTGAAGATCGCCATGAATGATGGAATGATCGGTGCCGCTGCCCCTCTGGAAGCAGGCATGGACTATCTACGGCTGATCGGTGCCAAGGTGAAGATCCACGCCAACACCATCCCGGTCTACAACCGAAAACAGCAGATGATCGGCGTTCGTCTGTTGTTTCCCGGGTCTCGCGCGATGAAGGTCTTGAACCTCGACGACGCAGACCCCTTTGCCTTACCTGTTACGCCAATCTCCGGCCTGCTCCACTACACTCCCGATCTAGCGTTCAACCATCGAGTCCATGTGCGTGGAACGGTCACTCTCGACTGGCCCGGCCGTTCAATCTGCATCCAGAGCGGTGGCGACGGACTTTGTGCCCAGATCACGGACGAATTATCTCTCCTGCCGGGAGAGATCGTCGATGTAGTTGGCTTTCCCGAGGGCGGCGGGATGACCTCCATCCTGACGGATGCCGTATTCCGGCGCGCTGGACCGGGAACACCCTTCGTGCCCGCAACCATCTCCGCCGAGCAAGCGCTGCAAGGCGACTACGATGCCGATCTGGTCAGTGTCGAAGGCAAGCTGATCGGCGAAGACCATGGCGCAAAAGAACGTACGCTGCTGCTGTCTTCCGGGAAGCTGGTCTTTCCCGTGGTTCTGTCGGGAACATCACCGGATGCTGTCTCGCGGACTTGGCAGGCCGGAAGCATCCTTCGCGTCACGGGTATCTGCTCCGTTAAGGTCGATACCGTCGAGGCGCAGCCAAACTTCTCCACGCCCACCCTCTTCCGCATTCTGTTGCGTTCGCCTAAAGATGTGACCGTTGTTCATGGAGTGTCATGGTGGACACCGAATCACCTCTTGCGTTTTCTTGCCGTGGTGCTTGCCGCCACCTTGTTCGTGCTTGGCTGGGTGATGATGCTGCGACACCGCATCACCATCCAGGCCGCATTGATTCAGAGCCAGAATGCAACCTTGCGCGAACTCTCGTTTCACGACGGCCTTACCGGATTGGCCAACCGCCGGAAGTTCGATGAAACCTTGCAGCGGGAGTTCCGCAATGCCGCTGAAGCGCCAGCCCCTATCTCGTTGCTCATGATCGACATTGATCATTTCAAGTCGCTCAACGATGCTTACGGGCATCAGTGTGGCGATGAGTGCCTCGTAAAAGTTGCCAAGGCGCTTGCTACCGCGACCCTGCGAACCTCTGACCTGCTCGCCCGTTACGGAGGCGAAGAGTTCGCGGTGATCATGCCGGTGTGCGATGAAGAGGGAGCGGTTGCCACGGGAGAACGAATGCGAGCGGCGGTGTGGGACCTTTCGATTGCCCATACCGGTTCTCCGTTTAACCGGCGCCTCTCCATCAGCGTGGGCACCGCGACCATGATTCCCGATCAAAAATCCGCCCCAGCCTCCCTCATTGCCCGGGCCGATAGCGCCTTGTACCGATCAAAACTCGACGGAAGAAACCGCACCACGTGCTCAGCCGAAGTGGGGAACGTTTTGTCTCTGGCCGCATTCGCCGGGTGAGTCGACACGCGCTTCATTCCAGCGGATCAGCTGATCTCCAGCACGTCTTCGTTCGCCTCGGATAGTTCCATGGCGCGGGCGGCGACTTTGCGGGCCACGTCGTAGAAGGG
>CAXTWP010000013.1:19117-19636 GCA_964247945.1 uncultured Acidobacteriaceae bacterium
GATCTGGGGGTCGAGGTCGAGCGCGCCGAGGAAGGGCAGGCCGAATTGGGCGGCGGTGCGCTCGGTGCCGCCCGCGCCGAAGACGTCAATGACTTCGCCCGAGGGCAGGGTCATCTGGGACATGTTTTCGATAAGGCCGATGACCTCGACCTTGACCTGGTGAAACATTTCGAGCGCCTTGCGGGCGTCCTGCAGGGCGACGCCGGAACCGGTCGAGACGACGACCGCGCCGGTGAGCGGGACGGTCTGGACGAGCGAGATGACCACGTCGCCGGTGCCGGGCGGCAGGTCGACGAGGAGGAAGTCGAGCGCGCCCCATTCGACCTGAGTGAGGAACTGCTTGACGATCTGGTGGAGCATGGGGCCGCGCATGACCATGGGCTTGTCGCCGGGGGAGATGAGGCCGACGGAGATGAACTTGACGCCGTGGGCGACGAGCGGCTCGATGCGGTTGTCGCCGGCGACGTTGGGCTGGCGCGTGGCCCCGAGCATCATGGGGACGTTGGGGCCGTAGATGTC
>CAXTWP010000014.1:0-15038 GCA_964247945.1 uncultured Acidobacteriaceae bacterium
TGTCCGCACAGCAGTCGAAAGTCATTAAGACACTCTGGGCCAGTCACGATCACACAAAACAGGGGATCGCCGATCAGTTCGGAGTGTCGGTTTCGACGATTGACCGTATCGTTAGACCAAAGAGCTTAAAAGCGTAGGAGGGAAGTAAGTAATGAGGCTGGCTGTCGCCGTTTTCGATCCTCTCAACACGTACAAAATGTGAGCGTATGAAGAAGAAGCTGGTGCAAGGCTCGATCTGTTGCCCGTGTGGGAGCACGAAGCTGTTCGCTCGTGGCCTTTGCGAAACCTGCTACAGGATGAAGCGTCAAGACGCTCAAGACTTTGGCGGTCTTCGGGAGCGGGTACTAGAACGAGACGGCTATTTGTGCCGTGTTTGTGCCGAGCTGCCGGAGGTGGATCGTCTCTGCATCGGCCAACCGCCCTCGGTGCATCATCGTGTTCCTGGCGTCTCGAAGCTGCATTTGATGATTACGCTGTGCGCCGCTCATCACGCCCAGGTTGAACATCTGGAGGCGGCAACAAAGACAATGACTCCTCTTTTCAGGCTCCTTTGGCGAGAGCAGCACCCCGATGCACATGAGCAAACCCTTCTTGATTTTTCTATAAAGGGAGCCGTTGCGACCATGGTTCCGTTGTTTAAATGCGCTCAGGATGAGAACTGAAGTAGAAGTGGCTCTCCTATCGATCAAGCCGTATTGAGACACGCATGGACTCGGTGAGCCTTCCGTGGACGACCGGAAATGATGTTTGTTCTGTACGCTTCCGTTGATTCCGCGTATTCTGAGCATAGTACGCGAATTGCAGGGTCTTAAATTCGGGCCAGGTTTTCGCCGATGAAGAAAAGACCCCCTCGTGGCTGGAACCACTCGGGGGCTGTTACAAACGGGCTAGCCGCTCAGGTTGTGAAACAGCAGGAAAGTTTTGACTGCCAGGAGCAAGAGAATCTCTCCGGGCACGTCAAGTCTTAGCTTTCCCCATCTGACTCGAATCAGTCGCATGGGCCGTTACCTCCTCAAAGATCGCCTCGGGGCTGCAACCCCGAGGCGTTTCGCTTTTCAGGGCGAAACTTTTAATCCCCGTGGTGCCCTTGGAGCGTCCAGCCTTTGAGTCGGCTTGTGTAGTATCTCACCTCCGCTCCGGCGCGAAACGGCGAAGCCTGAGCGAAGACTTTTCCTTTGCGCGTCCGCAATCTTTGTCGACGTTACCGCCCCAATCCCATGATGTTCTCAAGCTCGTTCTGTTGCGAGTGGGCGCGGCCGGCTGGCATGGCGCGGTCCAAAGCGGCGTCCTGATCGGTGAGTCTTCCGTCCTGTGCGTAAAAGTGCCCGGTCTTGCCGTCGATGTGGATGTTCCGCCCGGTCTCGGTGTGCTGGTAGGTCTGGATGGTGCCGGTCTCGCCTTTCCACTTGAACTGAGCGGCGTCTTCCGGCTCAAGGGCCTCCCGGATTGGCGCGAGATGCCGCTCGATGTCCGCAAGCGAAAACAGTTTGCCGATCTCGGCAGTGGTGGGTACGGAGTGGATGGCCTGGTCGATGACGAGGTGGCCCGTGTTGACGATGCGGGCGCGTTCGGCGGCCTGGTTCTCCGACAGACTCGGGCCATCGGAAGTGTAGAACGTCGTACTGGCTGAGGAGCGCGAAATCGCACGCGCAAGCGCACTCTCCGCCGCAACCTCCGCCGGTCCCCCGATGCTGACGAGCACCCGTTGGGCATGGAAGTTCTTTGTGCCTTCAACCGTGTAGCCATGTTCGATGTGGTTGGCCTTATCCGCGTCGATCTTGACGGTCTTGCCGTTGTCGAGGCGCACGGTCAGCGCGTGGTCTGAAGCGATCTGCGTGACGGTCCCTAGGTCGCGGTTCCGAATGCCTTGCTCCTTGTCCGGCATGGTGATCTCGATGCGGTCGCCCGTTCCAAGGTCACGCCGCTCCTGGCGGTGGACCGTGCTGAGCTTCGTCATGGACGGCGTGAGAGCCGGGTTGTAGACGATCTCGCGGCCGTCGGCAGTCTGGACGGTAAGCAGGTTCTTCTTCGGATCGGCTTCGATCACGATACCCGCGCTGTTGGCGGGAACCTCCTTGGCCTTGTTCCCGGCCTTGTACAGGATGATGTCTCCGGGCGTGTAGTCGGCTGCCAGTTTAGGTCTGGCAAGCTGCCGTTCGATGAGGACCGGCACGGCGCGGCTTTCCGTGATGAGGCCCTGGGCCTTCAGGTCGGCGCGGATGAGCTGCGTCAGCTCGATCCTTTCCGCTCGGTCGGGCGCGACGATGACCGTGTTCTCCGGTCGGGCGGCATAGTCGAGGGCGACTGCGGCGATGCGGTGGTTCACGTCGGCGTACTCGCGGATGCTCTGCTCTTTGCGTGGGGGCTCGGGCAATGCGGTCTGCCGCTCTTTGGCAAGCCGCGGTCTTTCCGTGAAATCGACGGCGGCGGTTTTTGAGAACTCGGTCGCAAGCCGCTGCCCGATGGTCGCGGCGTCGTTCGTGTAGATGCGGGCGTCCTCGGCCGCTCGGGAGATGGCGACGTAGGCGAGGCGCGTGTTGATGAGGCTCCGGGCGGTCTCGCCGTCCATGTTGGCGATGATCCTCCCCGCCGTGAGGCCCTGGGCGCTGTGCGAGGTCACCGCATACCCATGCTCGAAGTGACGCATCTTCGTGGGGTCGAAGGTGATGACGCGCTCGTCGTCGCCGTCCATCTTGACCGTGATTTGGTGCGGCTCGATCTTCGTGACCGTGCCAAGATCGCGGTTGGCCACTCCAAGTCCTTTGTGCGGAGCGGTGAACTGGACGCGCTCTCCGATGGCGATTTCGCGTTGGACCTCCCGGTAGACGTTGACGCCCTTCAACCGCTTTGGATCGTACGATACAAGCTCGCCGTCGCCACGCTCCACGGTGAGCGTGTTCGTCTTCGCATCGACAGAGCGGACCGTGGCGTAGCTGTCGCGCTCGATCCCTAGAGCCTTGCTGCCGGTGGTGTACTGGAGCACATCGTCGGGGCTGTATCTCGCCGCCCACATCCGGTCGGCTCCGGTCATATCGGAGCGATGGGTGAGGGTGGAGAACTCGCGGCTTTCGGGTGAGAGAGTGCCGTTCGCCCGCAACTCGGTCCGCACGGCCTGGTTGATGGCCACTCGGCTGCGGTTGTCGGGCGAGATGATGAGCGTGTTCTCCGGTTTGGCGGCGTAGTCCTTGGCGATGGCCATGATGCGGTTGGGGCCGTTGGCGATCTCGGTGATGCGTCCCTGATCGGCAAGCAACTTCACGCCAGCGGCGGTCTCGCCCTTGGCCAGCAACTCGACCGCCTTCAGCAGCTCGGGGTCTTTTTGACGAACGATCTCGGAGAGCTGGGAGGTCTGCATCCCCGCCTCCTGCATCTGCTGGAAGGGGCGGCCAGCCTCCACGCCCTGATGCTGACGGGTGTCGCCGATGACGAGTACCCGGTCGTCCGGGCCGATCTTGTCGAGGAAGGCCCGCATCTGCTTCGTGCTGGCAAGGCTCGATTCATCCAACATATAGAGATGTGGGCTGGCGTTCTCAGCCGGGTCTCCGCCCCTTGCTACGAAGCTCTGTAGGGTGGTTGCTCTGATCCCGGCGTCCCGGAGCTGGCCCGCTGCCCGCGATGACGGCGCGAATCCTTCGACGGTGTAGCCCTCCCGCTCCGCGCCCTCGCGGATGGATTCGAGCACGGTCGTCTTGCCGGTGCCCGCGAGTCCCTGCAAACCGTGGATGCGGTCGGTCGTCGTCAGCACTTCGGTGATGACAGTACGCTGCGCCTCGTTCAGGAAAGCGCGGGTTTCGGCCTGGGCCGCCGCCTCGTCTTTGGTCATGATCGGCTGGACCTGGCTCAGGCCGCGCATGACGTGGGCGACGTTCGCCCGTTCGTTGGCGATGGTCTCGGGCGTGGTGAAGCCGCGCCCGGTGTCGTGTTTCTGGCCTTCGACCTGGCGGAACTCGCCCCGTCCTTGACGGGCGTCGAACTCCGCTTTGACCGCCGCGTAGGTCGTCTCGCCCATGCCGCGCCGCAAGGCGTCCCTCAAGATGACGCGCTCGTCCGAGACCGCTTCCCGCTCGTAGATGCTGCTCTTCGCGTAGGCGACGGCCTCCTGTGCCTTACTCTGGTCATCCGGCTTCCGCTCCTGGCTGCGGGCGCGTTCACGGGCTTCGGCCACTACTCGTTGCGGCTGGTCGCCGAACTCGGCGGCCATCTGCCGGTGAGCCGAGAGCACTTCCTCGGGCGTGAGGAGCTGCTTGCCGTCGCGGGTCGCATGGGCGGCGATCTGCGCGGCCTCCGGGCTGTTGCGCCCAAACTTTTCGAGATGCTCCTTGATCTGCTGGGAGCGGGGACTGGAAGCGTCAAGGTACTCCCGCGAGTAGCCTTTGATCTCCGGCGCGCCGCTCCGCCCGGTTTCGATCTCGTAGCCGCGATTCCGCAGCTCGTAGGTCAAGGCCGATTGATAGACCGCCGTGGCGAAGCTCTGGCTGTCGAACAAAGCCCGTTCCTGCAACGCGCGTGTTCCGCCGTCCGGCCGCTCGGTGACATTGAAGATGACGGCGTGGGTGTGGAGCTGGGGCGCGGCGTAACCTTCCACCGGTCGCGCGGTGTCGTGCTCGAACTTCGCGGCGATGAACTTGCCCGTGGTCTCGGCCGAATTGTTGCCGCCGATCCGCGCCTGCGTGTACCGCTCCAACTCGTTAAGGGCGGTGGTCACGGCGGCGGCGTGGGCCTCGCGCACCCGCTCGTCTCCCCCAACCAGGGCGGTGAGCGAGACGGACTTCGGAGCGGAGAACGTCGCGTCCCATGCGGCCCGGTGCTCGACCGCTTTGGTGACCGTGCCGTCCGCGTTCGTGTACTCCTGCGCGGCGCGGTGCTTCACCATCTGCTGTTCGGTCTCGGGATGCTTTCCCTCTGTGAGCAGCGTGAACGCCTCCGCCGTGACCGGACCGCTTAGGCCGAACTTTTCGGCAAGTTTCCCCTGCCACTGCCCTTCGACCGCCCCGTCTTGTTTGTAGTAGCTCTGCGTCTCCGACGTGAATTCCAGCTTGTGGTAACTCTGCGCCTGGCCGGAGCTGAGAGCTTTCGAGATGGTGACCATGATTTAGAAGCCTCCCCTGATCCGGGAAACTTCATACTCCAACTCTTCTTCCTCTTCTTCTTCGGGAACGTCGGGCGGCTCCTGGCTAGGCTCGATTGCCTGGTCTGTCCCGCCATTCTTTGGTTGCTGGCAGAGCTGTTCTTGCGGCGTGTTGTCGACGGCGATGGGCGCGGCGACGGTGATCGGCGCGGCCGGTTTCGCTTCCGCGTCGCCAGTCTGTTGAGCCTCGGACGGGAGCTGCGCGGGCGGACCGGCCACCTGCGGCTGCGGCCTGGGCTTTTTGGGGGTAAGCGTCTCTGGATCGTAGGAGAGTTCGTCCTCTTCGTTCACGCGCGGGATGAAGTCGGTCGTGTGCTGCGGCATATCCATGTACAAGAAAGCGAAGCGGGCGACGTTGTTGCCGAGCTTCAGGTAAGCGTGACGGTCGTCCATGCCTTCGATCTCGGAATCCATGACGAGCGGCTCGATCTGACGGTCAACGGTGAAGTTCTTGCCTGGTCGCTCTCCGGCGTGTTTGGTCTCCTTCAGCCGCTCGATCTCGATGTTGCCCATGGCCTTCGACACCCATTCGGCCGCCTTCGGTTCCGTCGTCCGTAGGAATATCTTCGTTGCCGGTTGAGAGAGCATGACCTCCGCGAGATGACCGTAGATCACCTCCAACTGGGCCTTGCCCTGGAAGCCCAGCACCAAAGGGTTCTGGCTCTTCCGGTTCTCGGTGATGGCGGTATGGAGTTTGGGGAGCTGCTGCAAGCTGGCCAGCTCGTCGATCACAAACCAAACCGGCTTCTGGCCTGGCCGTGGGCGGCTGAGGAGACGCATGACGAGCAGGTCGATCCAAAGGGAGTGGAGCGGACGCAACGCGACCCGTTCGTTCGGACGCGACGTGATGAATATCCATCCCTTCCGCTCCTCGGACCATTTGTTCGCGCTCCATGTCTTGCCGCCCGCCTGCTCCAAGGTTGGAAGCAATCGAAGGCTCTTCGCAATCAAGCCCAGAGACGAGAGCACGCCCGCCCGCTGCGGTCCGGCCTTGATGCCGATGTAGTGCTCCATCTCGGTTCCTCGAACGCGCTCCTCGATCTCCTTCGCGTTCGCCATCCAAGCCGCCAGCTCGTGCGGCGTCGGCCCTTGCTTGAGAAGGTGAGCGAAGATCTGCGCGGGCGTCTGATGAAAGAACTCGTCTTTGGAGTCCGTCGTCGGCGCGTAGAGGGACTCGGCGATGGCGTCGGCCTCGGCGTTCTTCCTGATCTCTTGCGCCGGTCCCCAATAAGGGCAGCGGGCGTCAAGCGGGTTCAGCACGATGTCGCCGCGCTCCTCGTTGTAGAAACGCTGGATGTACTCACACGCCGGGTCGTAGACGATGGCGGAGTGCCCGCGCTCTTGAATCTGGCGGAGAATCTGGGAGATGAGCGTCGTCTTGCCCGTGCCGGTGTCGCCGATCAACTGAAAATGCTGCGCTTCGTTCCGGGCGGGAACGCGCATCATCGGCTTCATGTCGCTCGTCTGAAAGCCGATGCCGTTGCCTTTGACTTCCTTGTTGAACTGCTTCGGCGTGTGCATCACCGGTCCCTTCAACCGCCGTCCGTACTTCAAGGAACGGAAGCGGTGGATATCGCGGGGGATGGCGAAGAAGAGAAAGAGACAGAGAACGAACGCTCCCTCTTCAAGATTGATCGCGTAAGTCTGGACTAGATTCCTGTCGTCGAAGATCGCCGTCCGCAGCCAACGGTACATGGAAGCGTCGACGAAGCTCTGCGGCTTGCCGGTATAGAAGTAGCGGTAGCCCTCGGCCTCCGTCGCATCCGACAGAGCAACGGAAAAAACTCGGCCGTCCGGCATCGTCGTCGATCCCTTCACGAAGTCGAGCGGCACGGCAAATCTCGGCGGCCGCTTCGCGCCGCCGACGTAAACCAGCCTGTACGTGTCGCGCCGGTCGAACAATGCGCCCGCCTGCGCCTCGATGTACGCCGCCGTGTAGCTCCGCCGCAAGATATTCTCGTGGCGATACCCTTGCCAGACGAAGAAAAGCGTACAGGCGAGAGCGGTGCAAACGGCCCCGATGCTGTTGACGGGCGAGTGAGGCGGCCAAACTATCGTTTCCTTGCGCCCCCATTCAGTTGCCATGTGTCTGCTCCTTCGGCGCGACGGGTTTGTACTGCCGCATCACTTCTTCCGCCATACTCCGCTTACCCGCTTTGATCGCCGCGACCAGCTCATCGAAGCGTTGCGCCGTCATGGTCTGGCCCGTCGCAAGCGGGCGGAGAATGCCCATGAGGAGCATCCGGTTGGCAACGATCTCCGTCCACACGGGGTCGGTCTCTGACCGGCGCGCCTCCGAGAGGAGCGTCTCCCTGGCCCATTCACTGAGAGCTTTACCCGCCTCCGCCGCCGTGGTTTCGAGTTCGGTCAGCTCGGCCTTCGTGACCTTTGCACTGGCGACGAACGTGCGCCCTGACCTTCCGCGAGAGCGGCGTAAGCGTCCCGCAAAGTCGAGCTCGCTTGTAATTTCTGTCTCCACTTGACCTCCTCGAAGGCGGTAGACGATAGGAGACGCCGGTCTCCTATCGTCTACCTCTAAGCCGCAACCGGCCTATTTTGTATAAGTTGCCTATTGTCTACTTGCGGTAGAAAACTCGACCCTCTCAGGGATGGAGTGTCGACTCTTCCAGGTGCGAAGCACCTTTCGGTTGATTTTGCGGTTGCGGTTGGTTGGTCTTCGGTCACTGCGGATGCGGGAGCTTTGAACTGAATCAATTACCGCGCTGTTTCTCCACGCCTCAAACCAGAGAAGGCTCATTCTTTGGTTTGGGACCGCGCTTCGTTCCCGCTGCCAACTCCCCTGTCCGTCTCACGCGCAACGACTCGGGAGGTGCCGCAGGCGGTGTCTTGACGAGGTATTCCTGGAAGTCTTTGTCCTTCGCAAACACGTATTCGAGCGCGCTGTTGATCACGTCGTCCGCTGGCTTTTCGACGAACGCGGCGTACTGATCGACCTGGATTGCGGTCGACTCTTCCAGTAGGCACTCGGTAGATACCTTCTTTGAAACCTTAATGTCGAGTAGGGGCATGGTGCGGATCTCCTTCGGTTATGCGGCGTTGTAGGTGGCTTGCGGACCGTCCTGGTAAAGGACTTCGGTCTGGAACTGCTGCTCGGCGTGGCTATATCCGGTCACTGAAATCAGCTCCCGCACGTGCCTTCTACCGCTCGCATCGCGCTCACAATGCAGCACGAAGTCGATGGCTTCGGCGGTCTCGGATCGGATGAAACCGTGATTGAGGTTCGGTTTCGCGCTCAAGGCGAGATTCGAGAGGCGGCTCAACGCATCCCATGCGGACTTCGCATGGATGGTCGACATCGTGCCTCCATGCCCCGTGTTCATGGCCTGCAAGAGGTCGTAGCCGCACTCGTTGCGTATCTCGCCCATGATGATCCGGTCGGGACGGTGCCTGAGCGCGGCGGCTAAAAGGTCGCTGGCGGTAATCGCAACCTGGCCGGGGATGGCTTCGACCGCCTCCCATCGGGCCGCGTTCTGATGCAGTATCTTCAACTCGGCGGGCTGCTCGATGACGATCAACCGCTCGTGCAGCGGGATGTGGTCAAGGCAGGCTTTGAGTGTTGTCGTCTTCCCAGAACCGGTTCCGCCGCTGATGAGGCCGTTCTTTTTGTTGGCGATAAGCCTCACGATTCTGTCCCGAACGCTCTTCGGCATACTCCCCGACGCGATCAACTCATCGCTGGAATACCAGCGGTTGAACTTCCGAATGGTCAGCGTCAGCCCATGGATTGAAGACGGCGGCCCCACAACCGCCACCCGCGAGCCGTCGGGCAAGCGGGTATTCAGGATCGGATTCTGTAGCGTAAGGTCCTGTCCCAGCTTGCGGGCCACGCACTCGATAGCGGTTTGTAGACGCTCGTCGGTGAACGGGTGGGTGAGCTCAACCCGCTCCACGACGCCGTTCCGGTCGGCGTAAACGCCGGTCGTCCCGTTGATCATCAGGTCGGAAATGGAGTTGTCGAGCAGCAGGGTTTGCAGCTCATCGGGGAAGAACGGAAGGATGAGGTCGTAGCTCAACGGGCCGCTCCCTGGATGTGCCGGACGGGAAAGCTGCTTGGCGATGATGAGTTGAACCCGCTTCCTGTACCCACGCCGGCCGCGCTTTGGCCGGGGCTGGTTACCTCGACGGAGCTGCGGTTCTCGTGGAACTCGGTGATGGTCAAGCCCAAAGGATTGATCGTCTCGAACTGCGGGAACACCCGCGACTGCTCGCTGACCTGCTTCGGATTGAGGTAGTAGGTGACCGACAGCAGCCAATGCTCGGTTCTCGGCTCGCGCGAGTTCCTGACCGAAAACAGCTTGTCGATGTTGACGAGCGCCGTTCCCCGCGCCAGTGTGGAGCCCGCCACGACCTCATTCGACATGGAAGTGATGGTGACGTTCTTCACTTCGACCTCGTTCTGCTCGACCTGACCGTTGAGCACCTGCGAAACGACGTGATTCGCGGTGTCGTCCGTCATGAGCTGCGAAGCGAGGTTCGACGACAGAAAGTAGTAGTTGAGGGGGTACTTCTTGGCGACGGTCTCCCGGTTGATGGTGTACCGGTAGTTCGCCCAATCGGTGAGATACGTCCTGATCTCACCCTCCCTCGGGCTGTAGCTGAGGTCGGTGTACGCGATGGCCTGCGCCCTGCCCACCTCGTCGATGCGGATGTAACGGTTCTGGACGGGGCGGTGTGCGAGTGAAGCGATCACGCCCATGGAGCCAAGGAGCAGGACCGCCTGGGTGCCGATCACGAAGCGGCTGATCCTCCGCTCGGCATAGTGGGACGAGTAGATTTCGTTCCCCACGTGGTCAACGAGCAGGGCTTGTTCCGGGGTCAATGTGGTCTCCGGGGGTGCGGTTTGCGTGGCCATGAGGACTCCTTGCGGGTGGTTGTTTGGGCTTGTGGGTAGTGACGTAGGCGGCGGTCGCAATCAAGAAAACCGATCCCGCGAGCATCATGAGAAGAATCAGGTGGAGGAGTTTCTTGCTCCGAAAAGGTATGTTGAAGTCGATCAGACCAGCACGATGGAGCATGGAGTCACCTCTCTAGCGTTCGGCTAGGCCTCTCATTATGGCCCGCTCCGCACCGCCTACCAGCCCCGCGCCGCCGCCGAAGATCATCTGCGTGATGCTTGGGATGTAGAGCATATTGACGATGAAGCAGATGAAAACCATGGCCACGGGGATGAAGTTGGCGAGCCACATCTTCAGTGAGTAGTCGCCGGCGAACGTCTGCTGGATAAACGTCGACATGAAGCCCGCCCAAACGAACACGAAGGCGGCGGCCACGGCTCGAACCATCGCCAGGCTCAAGAGCACCTCGACGAAGCGCAGGAACTTCCCTCGGAATGAGTCCGTCATGTAGAGCGGGATGAAGATCGGTCCGAAGAGAGCGCAGACGGCGTACAGAATGAAGCCGCTGATATTGATCAGGAAGAGTATTCCCTGGGCGGCTCCGAGGATACAGACGACCAGGTAGTAGCAGACGAGCTGGTCCATTTGAAGTAGCGACGGAGCTTCTGTTCCGTCACCGGCCTGCTGAAGCAAGGTTTGCAGATTGCTGAGCGAGTTCTGGTCCAACGTCTGGACGATCTGCGCGGCGCAGTACGAAAATAGGTGGCTCAGCCCGAACCCCGCGCCGGGAATCGGGTTCACCCAGTACGTCTCCATCAGAGCGCAGATGGCCAGACGGAAGAGGAAGTTGACGAGCTGGCCACCCTGCAAGGGCGAGGAAAACAGTGGGTTGATGCTGAAGGACATACTCGCCGTGTTCCACTGGACCACCATCTTGATGAGCATCATGGTCGCCACGAAAGTAAGGAACAAGGTGCCGATCTGAGAGAGAGCGCCGCCGTTTTGGGTGGTCAAGTTGTCCAGGTTGGTCGTGAACACGCCCAGCCAATCGGTTCCGCCCCCAATGGTGAACGCCAGCATGGATGTCGATGCGCCTAGGGTGTGAACCATGATCGGGGTCTCTCAGCGGGGTTATTTAAAGGTTAAGGAATGTAGTGCTGCCACGTTTTGGAGCTGTTGGCCGCGTTGTTGTTCTGCTTGGCTTTCTGCTTTTTCACGTCTTCCCAGAATTGGGCGTCCTTCTTCTTCGCGTCGTCGGCATCTTTTTGCTGTTGCTGCAAGATGGCCGCAGCTTTCGCTGCACTCGCCGCAGCCTGCTCGTTCACGTGGTTCTGGTGAACGATTAGGCCGCCGATGAGGGTGAGTGCCGCAAGAATAGCCAGCAGAATCTTCGTATTGATCGCCTTCAGCATCGTTGTCTCTCTCTGGTTAGGGGATGTAGTGCGTCCACGTGTAGGAGCTACCCGCGATGTTGTTTTGGGTCGTGGATCGCTGCTGCTGCACGAAGGCCCACGTATTGAGGTTCTCTGCCGCCGCGTTCCGCTGCTGCATATTGGCGACTGCCATCTGCGAAGCGATGCAAGAGTGCAAGGCTCCCTGAGCTTGGGCCTCGTTGAGGTGCTGAGCGAGTGAAGCGTTGAGAAGATTGAGCTGCTCGACCTCGCTGTTGGTGTCGTCGCTGTCGTCGAACTCCTGCTGCTGGAGATAGTCGTTCGCGTAGCTGTTGTCGGAACGCTGCTGGCTATAGGCTCCGATCGAACTGAGGCACGTCGGGGAGACGGCATCGGACGCCTCGATCATGGCCAGCTGCGAACGCCTGATGCTGGCACCGCTGGGTTGGCCGTTCATAAAAGCGGTCAGATTGGTGTCGCTGAGCCGTACCTGCGAGCTGGTCCAGGCAGCGTCGGCCGCGTAAGACGAAACCTTGTTGAGCGCCTCGGTGAAGCCGTCGGACTCGCCGAACCTGCTCTCGACGTTCGATTGCTTCAAGAGCCGTTGCACGGTGGTCAGCCATCCCAGCTTCGACGATCCGAAGTGCGCCGCGCTCGAATGCACCTGGTTGTAGGTGTTCATGGCCATCGTGTAGCTTTTCTGGAGCGTCTGGGCTGTCTCGATGGCCTTCTCCAGTTGGGCCTCCAGCTTGGCGATCTCCTCCACTTGCTGGCTCTTCTCGATGAGCATCTCGGCGTAGACGCTGGGGTCGAAAACGATGTCACCCAGCCCGAAAATGGCGAAGCTGGGGACGGTGAGGGTGACGAGAACTCCGGCGACGATGGCGCGGCGGCGGTTCTTGGGGCTGATCTGCATGGTTCCTCCGTTGTTGGCAGAGCGGGTTTAGAGGGTGGATGGATCGATGCGGTGCTCCGCATACGAAGGAATCTGGAGGTCGCGGCCGATATAGACGCGGGCGCGGGAGCCTTCCTTAAGCGTGATGACCGGCAACCGGTTCAGAAAGTGGTTCAGGATTTGCTCGGCTTCCTGGCTGGTCTGGCCGGAAATGCCGTTGCGGATCTCCGTCGACGAATTCAGCACACTCCCGCTGTTGCCGATCTGAGCGAGTCCGCCCAAACCGCCGATTGCGGCGGCGGCGGCGAACGAAGTGAAGTAGCCGTGGTCAACCTTCGACGCGAGGCCCGTGGTGCCGAGTGGGTCAAGCCCGATGTATTTGTCGAGGTCGAGCGAGAATCCATCCGGGCAAACCGCCCGGTGGAAGACGACGAAGAGCTTCCGGGCCTGGCCACTGGTCACGCTCTGGACGGTGCCGATGAGCCGGGTTCCCTGCGGTAAGAGAAGCTGCTGATGGTCGTGAGAGTAGTAGTCGGTGGTCAGCATGATGAGGATGGGGCCGCTGAACGCGCCGTCGATGTGGTTGGTGACCACACCCTCGAAGACGGTGCCCTCGAAGACGCGGTAGAGACGGCCTTCGTAGCTGTCGAAGTCGTAGGCCGCAAGGGGGTCGCGCTTCCCTCCTCCGACACCTGCTTCGGTCGATACGGGGAGGACGCGGTCGGTCTTCTTGGACTCTTCACCGTCATCCTGGCCCACTTGTTCGTCCTGCGTTTGTGCTGAAACATGGGCACCTGGGAGATGTGGGGCCTGGCTTCGGTCATCGTCGGCTACCGTGGTTCCGTCTGCGCCCGGATGGGCGAAGTCGATGGCCACGGTGTCGCTGTTCACGGCGTCCTGGTGCTGCTTCTCGCGGACGAGGGCGCGTTGCTTGGCCTGCGCCTGCGCTTCCGACACCCCGGAAGTCTTTTTCGGGGCGTTGGGATTGTTGGGGCCGCCGTAGATCGCCTGACGCTGGGCCGGGGTCATGGCGGATGCGGTGTCGGTCTCGGGGCCGGGCGCGGCCTCCTCGCTCCTGAGCCTATCCAGTTGGGCGGCGAGCCGTTGCTCATTCTGCCGGTTCTCCTCGTCGTGCTTGGCCTGCATGGATTGCTGGGTCTGGAAGGTCGAAACCTGCTGCGCGTTCGCGGTGGCTGGACGCATGGGCAGACTGCTCTTCGGAGCCTCGCGCTTGTTGCCGCTGAAGAGACTGCCCGCGTTGGCGAGAGCGATTACGGCAAGGATGGCGACCAGGCCGATTGCGATGGGCTTTCCGGTTGTCAGCGGGGGCTTGGCGATGGGCTGCAGGGGCGCGGTGCCGGGTGTGTTCTCAGGCGGCCTGATCTCTGGAGACATGAGCTAGCTCCCTTCCCCGGCGCGTTTGAAGTCCACGCGCTGCTTGCCGATGGTCAGATAGCCGTTGTCGAGTGTCTTCGGCACCGTGTAGAGGCCGTTTGCAAAGTCGAAGTTGATGAGGCTGCCCTTCCCGTCCTTCAGCTCGTAAAGGGCGGGCGTCTCCTGGAACTGGCCGCGCAGATAGGTGAACTTGTCGTCCCGCCATACCTGCTGCAAGCCGAGAGCCTTGGCTTTCTTCTGGTCCCACGCATAATCGAAGTGGAGCGCGCCGGGATAATTACTTCGATACGTTTCGGCGGCTGCGGCGGAGGTCTTCCGCTCGGTCGCCTCGGACGCCTGAGCGGTGGCAACCTCCTTCTGGAGCCGGTCGACCTTCTCTTTTACCTCGGCGGCCGGCACAAAGACGGGAAGCTCCGTGAGCTTGTCCTTGGCCGTCTGGTCCCCCGGCGTGATGAAGACTTTGGAGTCGAAGTGCGCGTCTCCGTCGCCGCTGATCTCGCGGAGCTGCAGGGTGTACTCGTTGCCGTGGTCGGACACGATATGAACGTCGGTGGTGCTGTTTGCGGTCTTCGGCTTGATGGAGATGAAGCGGCTGGCGACGTGCCCTCCGTCGAATACCCACGAAACCGTGTCTCCGCCAAACACAGTTGCTACCTTCTCCTCGGCGGGTAGCAGGATGAGGGTCGATTGCAAGAGTCCCGCCCGGATGACCGGCGGGGTCTCGGATTCGAGGATGACGACCGTGCGCGGGGCGTTCGGCAGCAAGTGCTTTGGATCGGCGGCATGGGCGAATCCTGTTAAGGTGGTCGCGCTGATCGCTAGAGCGGTGGCGCGGGAGAGGAGAGAGGCTGTCATAGGCAATCCTTTCGGTGCTTAGGTGACTGAGTGACTAGGTTCTGGCCGTTGTTCGTTCTGGCCTCTGAGAGAGTGCGCGGCGGCGTGGCTGTGGGAATGTGGGAGCCGCTGGCACCATCGGCGGCTTCCAAGGGCTGTGGGAAGGGCGGGAAACGGTCTCATCGTTTTCCGGGCTTTCCAGTTCTCGACAGCCCGGCATTTCCATGGCCTGCTTTGGTTCGGAGCCTGGAGGATGCCGATGTATCGTACGAAACAATCACGCCACCTCTCCTTCCGCGAATCGCTCGATGCCCTCGATGAGGCCGAACTTCTCGACCAACTTCGTCCGTCGCACCTTGTCCTTGGGCTTGGTCGAAAACTTGGCATAGCTGCGGCTGTCGAGATTCAACGTGACCACCTTCGTGAGGCCGTCGCGCCGCATATACAGTCCCTCGCGGTCGCGCAAGCTCTCGAAGAGGCTGAGCTGTTGCTCGGTCATCTTGAACAATTCGCCGTAGAGTTTGCGGTTGAACTTGGGG
>CAXTWP010000014.1:15048-19578 GCA_964247945.1 uncultured Acidobacteriaceae bacterium
GTGCAGGAGTTCACGATGCTGTCCGCGTTCGCGCCCAGGTCGGCGGCCGACTGGCCGATCATGGTCACACCGCCAAGGTTCTTGCGGACGGTCTTGATGGACGCCAGTTCGCCGTCTAGGAGCTGCTTGTTCTTCATCGAAGAGAAGATCTCCTCGATGAGGATGTGCTTCGGCACTCCAAGGTTCGCGGGGTTGTAGAGCACGTCGTCGATGCGCCTGAGCAGCCAAACCATGAGCGGCTCGATGAGGTCGGCGTACTGAGCGTTGTTGATGCCTTGGAAGTCGAAGCACTGGAGACGGGCGAGAGAGAGCGAGTCCTCCACGTTGTCGAAGATCGCCGCGTAGACGCCCTTTCCCACCCATTTCACGAGGTAGCGGTCCAGGTGCCGGGGAAGGTTGAGATTCGACAGCCGACGATTGCGCGCGTCCAGGTGGTACATCCCCTGCACCGCCTTGAACACAACGTCGTCGTCCTCGGGCGTGAGCGCCGCTCCGCCGCTCGTCAGCAGCATCTTGACGAAGGTGTACAGAAACTTCAGGTTGTTCTCGGTCGGTTCCAAGGCGAACGGGTTGACGCGGGGGCCGTCCTTGCCCACTTTGTCCACGCGGCCGCCGTAGAGTTCGACCACGCTCTCGTAGCTGCCGCCGATGTCGAAGATGTAGGTGAATCCGCCGTACTTCTGCTCAAGGGCGAGCATCTGGTTGCCGTGGACCGATTTGCCGGTGCCGGTCGGCCCGAGGATGAGCATGACGCGGACCCCCTCGACGTACACGTCCTGATAGAACGGAGTCCCGGTGCGGGTCTCGAAGATGTTGAGATACTCGGAATCGAGGTCGTCCGACAGAGGGTGCCCGGTGTGCGGAGCGAAGACGGAAGACAGCCGCGCATGATGGTCCTCGGCCAGCCAAAGCGGATGGACGTTAAATTTGCCGTTGCCTGGGAACATCGCATAAAAGCCTGAGAGGTTGCCGAGCGTCTCCTCCATCGCCTGGGCGCGGGCGTCGACGAAAACGCGGTGAATGCTGGGAACGGTGTCGCGGAGCTGCTCGGGGGTCTTCCCCGCCAGGAGCAACCGGAAAGAGAACTCGCCCTGCGCCTTCTTGTCCAGCGACCGGATGACTTCGCTGAGGTCGTCGACGGTGCCGCTGGCGGCCTTGGCTCCGGCCGTCGTGTCGAGCGAAGCGACGTTCTTGCCGCTCAAAATGCGTTGCCCAATGCCGACTTTGAAGAATTCGGAGAACTTCTCCTGTTGGTCGATCTCCTTTCGCGCGGCGGCCGACGACTTCGGCCGCCAGGTCGAACACAAGATGGCGTCACAATCGAGCGAAAGCAGGTCTGAAAACAGGCATGGGCGGGACGCTTCGGGCGTGTTCATCAGCGATAACATCTGGACGTACCGCTTCCCCACTCTCAGGTGGTCGCCATGCCACTGCACGGTGCTCTTCACGATCTGGCGGTCGACGCCTAGATCGCCCTGTAGGTGGTCATGGTGTGCCCAATCTTCCAAGTTGAAGAGGTAAGAGAAGAAGCGGAACACGTCGCCCTTGTCGAGCATCTTCAAGCCGAGTGAACTGGCGAGATGCGATTCGAGGATGGTCGCGGCCTTCTGGAGGTCGGACATCATTTTGGAAGAGTCGACGGCGTTCACTTGCGGCTTGCGCTGGAGCGGGTTCGGTCGGGCTGGCTCGAAGGTCAAGCACCAATGAAGGTCGATGCGGCGGAACTTCGCTGTCTTGTCGAGAAAAGTCAGCCGGTCGTTGACGAACGATTCGGTGACCGGGCTGCCGTACTGCTTCCGCCTGGGCAGCTCCACGCCGGACATGACGCGGGTGTACTGGTAAAGAGCCGAGCCCTCGGGGAGTCCCCTCAACGCGCCTTCGATCCCGCGAACGCGGCTCTCCAACTCCTGGTCGGTGAGGCCTTCCTCGTCGATGCCCGTCAATGAGAAGAGGCACCCATAGCCGCCGGCCTTGAGCGCAAACACGTTCGGCCCCACGAAGCGGGCGATGGGAACGATGCCGCAGGCGGCTCCCGCCTGGGCGTACCAGGGTGTCAGCGTGTGGTCAGTCTTTGCGGGGGTCATAGTAGGCCTTCTGCGTGACGCCAAACCCCCAAAGTCCGACGAGCTGGAACATCTTGGGGTGCTTGCGAACGGTGAACCAGGCTGCGCCTGCCAGCATGGGGAAGCTCAGAATGGCGAAGAGCCGGAAACCGGCAAGGAAGACCGCCACCGAAAAGAAGACGATGATGAGCCACGTCGAAAGCTCGATGCCGAGCTTCGCGCGGGATTTGTTCAACGCCTGATTGATCGGTAACGGTTCCCCTCACCTGATCGTTTGCATAGCTAGTTGATGGTCTGTCCGGTGAGTGAACCAATCCAGCCCGCGCCCCAGCCGAGAACGCCCGCGCCGAACAACGCGCCGAAGAGACCGGGGATGGCCTCCGAAAACCGCCCGCCCATCATGCGGATGCCCGCGAAGATCAGGCCACCCAGACAGCAGACGGCTCCGGCGTACATGGCGAACGTCTTGAACGTCGTCATGATCGTCGTCGCGCCCGACATATCGATGCTGCCCTGGGCGTGTGCGGCAGTGGCGAGTGTGAGGGCTAGGAAAGTTGGAGCCATCGTGCGGCCGTAAGACTGCATTTTCTGCTTTGTGAAACGCTGCGCCCAACGCTGGGCAATACGAGAATCGAGCGGGTTTTTCAAGGGCTACTCCTTCTTTGTGTGAATGGGTTGATGGTGAGGAGCGTTTGAAAGAGCGAACGCTCGGTGTTCGGGCTTAGCTCCATGTCACTCAGGGCAACCTCCTTTCGCGCCCTTACACATACCGTGCCTACACGATTTGTACACACACATTGTGTGTATGTCAACTTTGTTGCTTGATAGGTGTTTTGTGAATACGTTGCTAAGATTTGGGTAGGGTTCGCGCATACCGGAACGCTGCGATGGGAAGGCTCACTCCCCGTTGATGTTTCGCAAACCAGCTCATGCTGCGATACGACTACCAACAATTTCGGGTGGCGTTAGGCCAGCGGATAAAGCAGCTCCGCAAGGAGCGCGGTCTGACTCATCGCGCGTTGATGATTCAATATGGCTTCCATCAAACGCAGCTTTCCAGGATCGAACGCGGAGAAGGTGTATCGGTCCCGGTGCTGCTTCGGTTAGCCGAGGCGCTCGGAACTCCCGTGGAAACGCTGATCGCGAACCTAGGCGTGGTTGAGCCTGAAATACAGCCCAATGCCACCTCCAAATAGGTACTTCGGTGTACCCTGAAGTCTCTCGGGGCCGCTGATTAGAGGTTCCTAATGATTTATGCATCTACTCAATACGCGGGGGAGCGGATGCTGTTTATGACACCCGTAGTGGAAGATTTCTGGGCCGAGCTTGATGAACCAATCGTCGTTGCACCTCGTAGATAAACAAGGCGATTCGATTACGCCGACGATTGCGGCTGCTGTGGAGGCGGCCTTTCGCTGGGCCAGTCGAGAGTTCCCTCTCATCGATCCGGCTCTTCTCGCTCACTGGGCGGAAGAGGTCGGAAGATCAATGCAGGCGAAGGGTGACAGTGTTGGATCAGCGAGACGCTATGCGTTCGCGGCGTTGCACGGGAAGGTACGCGATTGGCGAAAGACGGGCGCGGCGAAGGAAATCGCTGTTGGGATAGGACCCGAGCTTGAACGGTGGGCGGGCATCACCAAGAACGCGCAGCGAAGTATGGACCGAAAGATTTTGTTCGATCAACTAAAAACCACGTTGAACGAACGGGATCGGTATATTCTCGTTTTACTTCTACAAGATGTAACCAGCCCGGCTGACGTTTCCGTCGCGCTCGGTGTGAGTTATGGCGCTGCGGCAAAGGCAATACAGCGGGTCAAGGAACGAATTGCTTCACTTTTGAGCGGTGCTTCAACGGATCAGTCATTGAGCCGTGAGTCACCACATTTCTGCGAGACGAAGGGTTGAGGCCGGTAGCTGTGGATGTTATAAAGCACTTCTTCTTAGAGGCGAATCCTAATCCTGAGCGTAAGGGATGTCCTGACGAGGAGACGCTTAAGGCCTTGGCTGAAAACCGCCTGCCGTTGGATCATCCGGCACGGCTTCACCTTGCGTCGTGCTCAGAATGCTTCGCTGAATATACCGGTTATCAAGGCGAACTGGATGATCGTCAGACTCTGAAAACGCCTGCTAGGGTCACTCAACTACATCTTCGAGCGACTCGCTCCCGCGTACTGCCCTGGCTTGTGGCCGCTTCCCTGCTTATCGTTGGCGTCGGCGGTTACTCGATCTTTCATCGTCAGCCCAATGCGAGCTCGCCAGTAGTCCAGGTCGCCTCCTCCGATCCCGTCAACGCGACGGTCGATCTGTTCAATGCGGGCACTCTCCGGGGAAGCGATGATGACCCGGCTCCTCTGCAAGAGGTTTCCCTGCCAGCCGCTATGGTGCATCTGTCTGTCACCTTGCCCCGGTTCAGCCAAACAGGGCGGTATGAGGTTCTGGTCTCAAAGGACAAAGCTGGGCTTCAAGT
>CAXTWP010000015.1:0-5524 GCA_964247945.1 uncultured Acidobacteriaceae bacterium
CATGGTGGTGATCTCCGTGAGTTGAATTTCCCGATCTTGCTCGGGTCACTAATAAAGCGAAGTGGGCCCGGCTCCCAAGTGCCAAGGAGTGCTTTCTTGGCGGGGCCCGGAAGAAGTTTGTGCGGCGCACTTGCCGCGTGATTACAAACTTGTTCTGGGAGGAACCGAGACCCTGAAAGGGTGGCGAAGCCAAAGCAGAACGACGCCGTGCCGCTGGGCGCCGGTTTGGCCCCGAAGCAGTGACCGTGCAAAAGGCGGGATACGGAACGGAAGACTCCCAATGGACCGAAGTCACCCTCTCGCTCGTCGGCTGCGAATGTTCGCCCAATCCGCTGTGAACCTTGCTGGCTAAAGCGCCTGGAAAGAATGGCCTCTCGCCACGGCCATCGAGTTCTTCGCAGCTTACGGACGGCACGCTGAAGGCGTTTAGAGACGGGTGGGGCTTCGCCGCCGGATTGGGAGCATGAGGGAGCATCGGTAAGACCTCGAAACGGGCTGGGTTCCCTAGCGTTCGGACTCGGAGTTAGGCGGCGGAGGCGCGGTAGACCTCCTCGGTTTGGAAGCTCTGGTCTGCATGGGTATAGCCGGTGACTGTAATCAACTCGCGCACGCGACGCCGGCCTGTATGGTCGCGCTCGCAATAGAGCACGAAGTCGATGGCTTCTGCGGTCTCAGACCGCATGAAGGCATGATTTAGATTCGGCCTTGCACTCAGGGCAAGATTCGCCAGCCGGTTCAGCGCATCCCATGCGGACTTCGCGTGGATTGTGGAGAGCGTTCCACCATGGCCTGTGTTCATGGCTTGAAGCAAGTCATAGCCGCATTCATTGCGGATTTCGCCCATGATGATCCGGTCAGGACGATGGCGGAGAGCCGCTGCCAATAACTCACTTGGAGTGATGGCAACCTGGCCCGGAATTTCCTCGACCGCCTCCCAGCGAACGGCATTCTTGTGGGCAATCTTCAACTCAGCCGGTTGTTCGATGATGAGCAGGCGCTCGGTGTCAGGGATGTGGTCTAGGAAAGACTTCATCAGGGTCGTCTTGCCCGAACCGGTTCCGCCGCTAATAATGCCGTTCTTCTTTTTGCCAATCATCTCAACAACGATGTCCCTGACTGTAGCCGGCATACTTCCCGAATCGATTAGCTCATCTGAGGTGTACCAGCGGTTGAATTTTCGGATAGTCAGCGTCGGCCCATTGATCGAAGATGGCGCACCAACCACGGCGACACGGGAGCCGTCCGGCAGGCGGGTGTTCAGGATCGGATTTTGGGTCGTGAGGTCTTGACCCAGAATTCTCGCAACCCGCTCGATTGCAGCCTGCAGCCGTTCGTTCGTGTAGGGCTGAGATAGCGGGATATGCTGCACCACTCCGGCGCGGTCGGCATAAACGCCGGTCGTTCCATTGATCATCAAATCCGAGATGGACGGATCGAGCAACAGCTCGCGCAGTTCTTCCGGGAAGAACGGGAGAATGAGTTGGTAGCTCATCGCGTACCTCCTGTTGCAGGCTGCGGCGCGAGAGACGCAACCGGGGCACTTGAACCGGACGCAATGGGGTCGACAGACATTCGGTTCTCGTGGAACTCCGTGATGGTCAATCCCAAGGGATTGATCGTCTCGAACTGCGGAAATACACGGGCCTGATCGCTGACCTGTTTGGGGTTCAGGTAGTAGATGACACTGAGAAGCCAATGCTCCGTCCGTGGCTCATGGGAGTTGCGCTGTGAGTAGAGCTTGTCGATGGTGACGAGCGCTGTTCCGCGAGCGATAGTCGAACCCTGAACCGTCTCATCGGACATGGTCGTAATCGTGACGTTCTTGACCTCCACATCGCTCTGCTCGACCTGTCCGCCGATCACCTGGGAGACAAAGTGATTCTGATTGTCCTGGCCCATCAACTGCGATGCAAGAGTCTGTGATAGGAAGTAATAGTTGAGCGGATACTTCTTGGCGATGGTGTCACGGCTGACGGTGTACCGATAGTTGGCCCAATCGGTCAGGTACGTCCGCACCTCGCCTTCGCGGGGGCTGTAGTTGAGGTCGGTATACGCGATGGCCTCGGCACGGCCCATCTCGTCGATCCGGATGTACCGGTTGGCAATTGGGCGGTGTGCCAGAGAGAAGATCAAACCGAATGATCCAAGCAACAGAACCGTCTCTGTTCCGATGACGAATCGGCTGAGCTTCCGTTCGGCATAGTGGGAGGCATAAACCTCGTTCCCGATCTCGTCAGTCAACAGGGATTGCTCGGGGGTGAGGCGAGATTCAATGGGTAGAGTTGTGCTGGACATGGGGGGCCTGATTCCTTTCGGTGAGAGCGTGGAAGACGACAGATGCGTAAATCAGACCGGCTATCACGGCACCAGCAAACACAAGAATCAGGAGGAGCCGTACAAAGCGGAACTGTAAGACGCGACGAATAAACGTGACCTGCAACAGAAATCGAAACATCGTTACGCTCCTCCTGCGGCCCCGATCGACGAGGCGGTTCCTATGACCTTTGTGATGCTTTCAGCCATGCCTGCGGCACCGCCGAAGATCGCCTGAGTCATGCTTGGAATGAAGAGCATGTTGATAATGAAGGCGATGAAAACCATCGTGCAGGGGATGAGATTGGCGAGCCACATTTCCATGGAGTAATTTCCGTTGAATGTCTGTTGAATGAAGCCATTCAGGAACCCAGCCCACACAAAGATGAAGGCTGCCGCAACAGCCCGAATCATGGCAAAGCTGATCAGCACATCGAGAAAATGAAAGAACTTCGCACGGAAGGTCTTGGTCATCAGCAACGGGACGAAAATGGGTCCGAAGAGTGCCGTCACACCATAGAGGATGAACGCGCTGCAATTGATGAGAAACAGGATGGCAGAAGCCAGCCCGAGAAGGATCTGCACAAGAAAGTAGCAGAGGATCTGAACCGGTGCCGTGAACGACGGCATTTGCGTTTGATCGCCGGCAGTCTTGAGCAACTGAAGTAGCGAGTCCAGGGAGCTTTGATCGAAGGCCGCAACCATCGCCTGTGCGATGTAGGAAAAGAAGTGGTTGATGCCGAAGCTCGCGCCGGGGAACGGATTGACCCAGTAGGTCTCCAAAAGGCAGCAGATTATGAGCTGCAGCAGAAACTTGGTCAGGTCGCCTGCTTGAATCGGGTGATGATGCAGACGGAACGTCATCGTCGAGGTCTGCCAGTTCACGACCATGCTGACGAGCATAAAGAACGAAATGCAGGCTAATTCGGTCATCCCGAGCTGAGTGAGAGCCCCGCCATTCTGTGTCGTCAGGTTGGTCAGATTGTTGGTGAACTGATACAGCCAATCAACGCCGGAACTCGCGCTGGGAAGGGCCTGGGCTAACAACACAATGGAAGACATGGCGGATGCTCTCTCTGGACTTCAGTCTGGGGTTAAGGGATATACGTCTTCCAGGTCTTGCCTTCATGGGCTGCGGCTGAACTGTGCCGCTTCTTGTCAGCCTCGACCTGCTTGCGAAGCGCCTCATTTTCCTGCTTGAGGTAGTCGTTGTCGTCCTTTTGCACTTGAAGTATTTCGGCGGCTTTTGCGGCCGTCTTCTCCGCTTGGTCGCGTTGATAAATGGCGGCACCGCCTATGACGGTCAGTGCCGCAAGGATTGCAAGGAGAATCTTCGTATTGATTGCGTTCAGCATTTCTTCTCCGAATCAGGGCAAGTAGGTTGTCCAGGTGCTGCCTTCGTTGGCCGCGCTGGTGTTATTCACCGTCCGTTGCTGTTGAACAGCCGCCGCCGTGTTCAAATCCTGTGCTGCGGCATTGCGCTGCTGCATGTTGGCGACAGTCATCTGAGAGGCAAGGCAGACGTGCATGGCGGCCTGCGACTGCATCTCGGTCAACTGTTGGGCTTGGGCGGCGTTCAAAAGGTTCAGTTGCTGAACCTCACTGTTCGTCGCCGACGTGGTGTCGAACTGCTGCTGTGTGAGCGAGTTGTTCGCTGTTCCGTTCTGGCTGCGCCCGGACCGGTATTGGCCAACTGCCGTGAGGCAGTCCGGCGACACCGAATCGGACATCTCGATCATGGCGAGCTGCGAAAGCTGCGCACTGTTACCGACCGTCTGCCCTTTGAGGTAGGTCGCCGTTCCGGTGCTAACCGGCACGGTCGCCGTCTTCCAGGCCGTTACCGATCCGCTCGGCGAATTGCTGTTGAGAGCAATGTTGATGCCTGCGGTCTCGCCGAACAGGTTTGCCACGTTCGCGTTCTTAAGCGCGTTGAGCGTCGTCTGCCACTGCTGCTTCACCGAGAAGTTGTGATGTTGTTCTTGAGCATGTTGTACTGCGACTCAAGAGTCGTAAGTTGAGAGATGAGACTTGCGTAGCTCGTCGGATCGAAGACGATGTCTCCTATTCCGAAGAGCGCAAAGCTCGGCGTCGCGGTTGCCAGAAGCAACCCGCCCGCGAGCAGGTACTTCCGTCGTTTTGTCTGGTTGAACTTCATAGAGGCTCCTGAAGGATTTAGGGTTAGTTGCACTCAGAGCAGGTTGGGTCCATCCGCTCCGAAAGCATTTTGAAGTTGGTCACGGCTTCGTTGAAGCGACTTGGAATGTCGGCATAAAGTTTGACCGTGTCCGTGACATCGCTCATGCTCACCGACCGTAGGACGTGTCCAGTGCCGTAGCTGACCGGCGTGGCTAAGGCGGCGTAAAGAGCAAATTTGGGAATACGGGACTTCATGTATGCGTCCAGTGTCGGCGTTTAGAGGGTCGGGTCGACGCGATGCTGCGCGTAGGAAGGGATCAGGATGTCCGTGCCGATGTAGACGCGGGCACGCGAACCTTCCTTGAGCGTGATGATTGGGAGCCGGTTGAGAAAGTGGTTGAGCACCTGTTCTCCCTCGGCTGCGGACTGCTCCGATATGCCGTCACGGATTTGGGTCGAAGGCGAGAGGACGCTGCCGCTATTGCCGATCTGTGCGAGTCCGCCCAAACCGCCCACGGCCGCCGCTGCCGCGAACGCCTGCAAGTAGCCGTGGTCAACCTTGGTAGCCAGGCCGGTCGTGCCCAGTGGATCGAGTCCGACATACTTGTCGAGTTCCAGCGAGAACCCATCGGGACAGATCGCGCGATGGAAGGTCACAAACATCTTCCGCTGCTGGGCATTGCCAACACTCTGGACCGTTCCAATCAGCCTTGTACCTTGCGGCATGAGAAGCTGCTGGTGGTCGTGCGAGTAGTAGTCGGTCGTGAGCATGATAAGGATTGGCCCGTTCAAGCCGCCGTCGATATGGTTCGTAACGACACCTTCCAGAACGGTTCCTTCAAATACCCGGTACAGCTGACCCTGATAGGAATCGAAGTCATAGGGTGCCATCGGATTGCTCTTACCGGCCAACTTCAGCTGCTGATCCGAGACCGCCTGAGCGCCTCCGCCCCTCCTGGCTTCTCCCCCCTCGGGAGTTGACCCTGCCATAGCTTCCGAAGCTGCCTTCGGCGTCATCTCCTCACGTTCGCCCAATACGGCGGTGGGTTGAGCGGCAGGCGAACCTGCGGCGGCG
>CAXTWP010000015.1:5534-18660 GCA_964247945.1 uncultured Acidobacteriaceae bacterium
GCGGCAATCGCCGGATGAGCGAAGTCGATGGCAACGGTGTCGCTATTGAGTGCATCCTGATGCAACTTCTCTTTCTCCAAAGCCTTCTGCTTCGCCTCGGCTTGCACCTGCGAGACATTGGAGGTCTTGGTCGGCGCATTCGGGCTGTCGCCATACATCGCCGAACGCTGGGCGGCAGTCATGGGCGGCGCTCCTGCTGCCTCCGGCCCTGGCACATTCTGCGCGGCCTGAAGTTGCTGCATCTCGGCGGCAAGCTCCTGCCTCCGCTGCTGATCCTCGGAATCTCGCCTTGCTTCCGACGCCTGCTGGCTCTCGAAGCTGGAGACCTGCTGTGGATTCGCGGTCGCAGGACGCATCGGCAAAGCGCTCTGCGGTGCGGTTCTCTTCTTGCCGCTCACAAGACTCGATATGTTCGCGAGTCCTATGAGGCCGACGATAACGACAAGAGCAATGATGACGGGCGTGCTCTTCTTCACTGGCCCCACAGCTTCACGCTGCGCGGGAACGGTAGCGGGCGGGTTGGGATTCTGGTCGGTCATGGCTAGTTCTTCTCCCCTGTTCCGTTGGAAGTGCGGTGGAAGTCCACGCGCTTCTTGCCGATCGCCAAATAACCCGTCTCCAACTGCTTTGGTACGGTGTACAGGCCGGCGTTGTAATCGAAGTTGATGAGCGATCCTTTGCCATCCTTCAGTTCGTACAGTGCAGGCGTCTCTTGGAACACACCGCGCAGATAGGTGAACTTGTCGTCATGCCATATCTGCTGTAGCCCGAGCTGTTTGCCTTTCTTCTCGTCCCAGGTGAAATCGAAGTGAAGACTGCCCGGATATTGGCTGCGATAGGTCTCCGCTTTGGCCTCTTCCGACTTCAACTCGGCAGCCTGCGCGGCCTTGGCTGCGGCGGCCTCCTGCTTGGCCTTGTCCAACTCAGCGGCGGGGACGAAGACGGGCATGTCGGTAAGCCTGTCCTTCGCGGCCTTATCGCCGGGCAGAATGAACACCTTGGAATCGAAGTGCGCGTCCGCGTCGCCGGAGATCTCCTGAAGTTGCAAGGTGTACTCGTTGCCGTGGTCAGAGACGATGTGAATGTCAGTGGTTGTGTTCGCGAGCTTTGGCTTGACGCTGATGAAGCGGCTGGCTACATGGCCGCCATCGAACACCCAATCCACCGTGTCTCCACCGAAGACGGTCGCAATCTTCTCCTCGGCGGGTAGAAGGATAAGGGTGGACTGAAGCAGCCCGGCCCGTATGACGGGCGGCGTCTGCGCCTCGGATACGGTGACGGAACGCGGAGCGTTCGGCTCAAGGCGATGCGGCGGAGTCGCAGGCGATGCCTGTGAGACAGCACAGACAAAGGAGAGAAGGGACGTAACGGTTAGGATCATCGGCGGTTTCATCGGGGCCCTTTGGTTGTGAAATGGTGATGCGAGTTACACAGCCTCGCCCTGGGCAAAGCGGGAAATGCCCTCAGAGAGTCCGTACTTTTCGATCAGCTTCGTCCGGCGTACACGGTCCTTGGGCTTGGTCGAAAATGTTGCGTAACTGCGGCTGTCCAGATTCAGGGTGACGACTTTCGTCAACCCATCGCGCCGCATGTAAAGTCCTTCGCGGTCCTGCAAGCTCTCAAAGAGAGCGAGTTGCTGCTCGTTCATCTTGAATAGTTCGGCGTACCGCTTTCGGTTGAACGTTGCATCCTTCAGGAACAGGAACGATGTGCAGGAGTTCACGATGCTGTCTGCATTCGCGCCCAAGTCGTCGGCGGACTGACCGATCATGGTGACGCCGCCAAGGTTCTTGCGGACGGTCTTGATCGAAGCCAACGCACCGTCAAGCAACTGTTTGTTCTTCATCGATGAGAAGATCTCCTCGATGAGGATGTGCTTCGGAACTCCGAGATTGGCGGAGTTGTAGAGAACATCGTTGATGCGCCTTAGTAGCCACACCATGAGCGGCTCGACCAGGTCGGCGTATTGCTCGTTGTTGACGCCTTGGAAGTCGAAGCACTGAAGCCGCGAGAGCGAGAGGCTATCTTCGACGTTGTCGAAAACGGCGTTGTAGATGCCTTTGCCAACCCACTTCGACAGATACCGGTCGAGCTTCTTTGGAAGGAACAGGTTGGATAGCCGACGATTCGCCGCGTCAAGCAGGCATATCCTGCACAGCCTTATGGATCACGTCATCGTCTTCTGGCTCCAGGTTCGCGCCGCCATTGTCAGAAGGAGCTTCACGAACGAGTAGAGGAACTTAATATTGTTCTCCGTCGGTTCGAGAGCGAAGGGGTTGATGCGAGGACCGTCTTTGCCAACGCGATCGACCTTGCCTCCGTACAGTTCGACGACGCTCTCGTAGCTGCCGCCGATATCGAAGATGTAGGTGAAACCGCCGTATTTCTGTTCCAGCGCGATGAGATTGTTGCCATGCACGGACTTTCCCGTCCCCGTTGGCCCAATAATGAGCATGACGCGCACCCCATCCACATATGCGTCCTGAAAGAACGGTGTCCGCGTGCGGGTCTCGAAAATGTTGAGGTACTCGGAATCAAGATCTGCGGAGTGCGGATGGCCGATATGCGGGGCGAACACAGAGGAAAGGCGAGCGTGATGGTCCTCTGCCAGCCACATCGGGAAGACGTTGAACTTTTGATTGCCAGGGAACATCGCATAAAAGGCAGAAAGATTGCCAAGCGTCTCCTCCATCACCTGCGCCCTTGAATCGACGAACACCCGGTGTACAGATGGAACGGTGTCGCGGAGTTGCTGCGGACTTGAAGCTGCGACAAGTAAGCGAAGGGAAAACTCGCCTTGTGCCTTCTTGTCGAGCGAGCGGATGACATCGCTGAGGTCATCAACATTGTTGTCGGCGGCTTTCGCTCCGGCGCCTGTCTCAAGTGAGACTGTATCGCGTCCGCTCATTACACGGGTTAGGACACCGACCTTGAAGAACGAGATGAACTTCTCCTGGGCGTCGATCTCGCTGCGAGCAGCCGATGCCGACTTCACGCGCCAGGTAGTGCAGAGAACGCTATCGCAGTCCAAAGCAGGCAATCCTGCGAAGAGACAAGGCCGGGATGCCTCTGGCGTCGTCTTGAGGGAGAACATCTGGACGTGGCGCTGCCCAACCTGAACGTGGTCGCTATGCCACGCAACGGGGCTCTGCACGATCTGCCGGTCTACCCCCGTGTCGCCGCGAAGCTGACCTCGGCCGGCCCATTCTTCAAGATTGAAAAGATAGCTGAAGAACTGAAAGACATCGCTCTTGGCGAGCAGGCGTAATCCGCGCGCTGCCGAGATGTCCTTCCAAGAGGGCTGCTTTTTTTTCAAGGTCAGATAGCATCCTCGACGTGTCTACGGCGTTCTCATCGGGCTTGCGCTGGAACGTCTTCGCTTGGGAAGGCTCCAGCGTGAGGCACCAGTGGAGATCAATGCGGCGGAAGGCCGCAGTCTTCTCCAAATGGGTGAGGCGGTCGCTTTGAAATGTCTCTGTGACTTCGTTCGCGTACTTCTTCTGCCGGGGGAGTTCAAATCCGGACATCACGCGGGTGTACTGATAGAGGCACGATCCCTCTGGCAGCCCACGCAACGCGCCTTCGATCTGGCGAACCCGGGCCTCAAGCTCCTGGTCTGTCAATCCTTCTTCATCCAAACCGGTAAGAGAAAAGAGGCAACCGTAGCCCCCGCCCTTCAGAGCGAAGAGGTTTGGCCCGACGAAGCGAGAGATCGGGACGATGCTGCACGCCGCTCCAGCCTTCGCAAACCACGGGGTATGTTTGATCTGTTCAGTATTTGCGCGGGTCATAGTAGCTCTTCTGGCCGAGACTGAGGCCCCAGAGTTGAAACATCTTTGGGTGTTTACGGAGGATCAACCATGCGCCGCCCGCCAGTGTTGGAAAGCTAAGGATCGCCACCATTCGGAAACCGACGAGGAAAACCGTCACGCAGACAAACACGATGGCCATCCATGCCGAGAGGTCAAGCCCTAGCTTGGCTCTCGGCCTGTTCAATGCCTGATTGATCGGTAACGGTTCTCCCCGCCTGGTCGTGTGCATGGCACCTCCTACATCGACTGCCCGGTGAGAGACCCAATCCAGCCAGCGCCCCATCCGAGAACGCCAGCACCGAACAGCGCACCGAAGAGGCCGGGGATGGCATCCTGAAAGCGACCGCTCATCATCCGAATGCCGGCGAAGATCAAACCGCCGAAACAGATAACAGCACCGGCATAGACGGCGAACGTTTTGAATGTCCCCATGAGCGTCTGAGCGCCGGAGAAGTCCATCGTTCCTTGGGCATGGGCAACGCTCGCGAATGTGAGCGCAAAGAGGGCGGGAGCCATCACGCGGAAAGCGTGGGCGAGAGATTGTTTTGAAAAGGGTGAAGCCTTGCGATTGGCGAGGCGGTTTGGACGGCTTAGAGCACTGCTTTGGCGGATCATTGGCTACCTCCAGCAACGGTGAATTCAGTTGCGATAGCCAGACCTTATGGGCTGCTCAAGCCCCGCGTCCAATGACTTTCCGGAGTTCTCTTATGCGCTCGACGCATAAGTAAGTGCTGGACGGAAGGGTAAATATCGGTATCCGCTCGCCCCACATGCATTCGATGGACAAGGGAGCAAGAGAAGAGAGTTCGAACTACTTGGTTCGACTGGCCTTCACGAGTGCCTGGATGACGGCACACCTGCTCATCAACGTCTCGAAGGATTCGGCTTCATCGAACAGTAGACCATCTTCGATCATGCGCTGATAGTCGCGCTTGAGAGCGTCGAATGCCGACGCGGTGGGCACCAACGTCAGGTCTCCATGTACGGCCTGCATGTAGTTGATCCGGTTCCCAGCCGAATCCTTCTCGGCGAAGAAAACGGCCTTGTGAACCGCAACGGCATCGGCAACGTCTTTGGCTGCAAGGGCCTCCGGGAGATGTCCAGCTTCGTCGAGTCGAGCGAGATCATGGAAGTGCCTGGAAAATCGTTCGCTGAGTCCCGGTTCGCCTTGCAGACAGTAGACGTGGGCCGCAGTGGCTTTCTCCCAGAAGATGCGCGTGAGATTCATGACCCGAGGGGCTGCAACCGGAAACTCAATGCCGGAGATGAGTCCCTCGATATCGCACCGTACAGGAATGACCGTACTCGGCTCGCCACTCGAACGTGCTCCGAACTCCAGTTTGACCCTCGGAAGGGCATAGCTCGATGCTGGCGTTACCGGCTCGTAGTCGATGATGAGGCAGTCCTCAGTGACTCGACGCGTGGCAGATCCTAAAGCCGTCAATTCCGCTTCGACGACCGGATGTGCGTGGTCGCGTAGCCACGCTGGTAGAAGCTCTCGGCGGATTCCATCGGACCACTTCTTCTCCTGGCTTCGGCTCGGGGGAATGGCGTCGATTCCTTCCGGCGCATTGCCAACCAACTGCGGTGCCAAGGCCCGTATATCGTAGGTGAGATCGACATCTTCAGAGAACCTGCGGATGACGTTGTGCGCCTTCGAGAGAGCAGTGCCGCCTTTGAAGACGAGGTGGGAGCCGAACTGCGATTCGAAGAGCGCAGCAAGCGACCAAACGACCCAGATGTCCTTCTCTAGCAGGTGAGGCGGGCGACCCGAGACCGCCGATGCCGCGTTGAGCGCATCTGACTTGTCCCTGGCACTCAAGCGGAAGTAGCTCTCAGGCATTGACGACACTCCGGCTCAACGCGCTCGCCACCCACCCTGGGAAACGGGAGACCTGTTGAGCCACCTTCTGCAATTCGGACTTGGGCACCTTGCCGCCGATCTCGGCGAGGACAGATTGGACTCGTTCTGGCCCGGCCCACGCGAGCGCACGCACGATCTCCCCGGCTGGCTCCTTGGCGAAGGCGAGTTGCCACGAGGGGACATGCTCCAGTTGAATGACGAGCTTGCCAAGATTCAACTTTCGCTTTCTGCCCGATGTCCAATAGATCGTCTGCGTCGGCACCTGGGTGGTGAGTCCCAACGCATTGGCGGACGTGGCACCGGATGGCGCAACGATCTCGCCGCGCTGGGTGGACAGCTCTTCGACCAGACGATGTGCGGAGGGCGCATGAGTACCAAACCGGCTCTTGACCGGGGACACATACATGCCTCTTCCTGCCCGCAGCAGTTTGCCGCTCCGAGCGAGTCGCGAGAGAGACTGGTCAACTGCCTGACGGCTTCCAAGATGCAGGAGCATCTTGGCGCTCACGGGAGCGCCCTCAGGCAGTTCGTTCGTCTTCCGCAGAATCGATTCGGTCAGGCGTTCCATGGCTCATCCTCTGTCAGAAATAGATTACTACTTCTGACACTCCGATGCTAACAAAGAAGAAAGTGGACGGCGATGCGACTGAAACGAGCCGATCCGGTGGCCGGTGTTCCCTCATTTTGGGCTGACGATCCCAACCTTTAATAGTGCGACGCGCTATTAAAGGTTCGCCTCAATCAAAGGAGGTTACAGCGCCCGAGCTTCTCAATGGGACATCACGCGCACACTCTATGAACGACCCAACGTTCGTGGGCTAGGAATTGACACGATCCTCAATGAAGACGGGCCTGATATCGCGACTGGAAAAGATCGCAAACTCCCGATAGCGCCCGATAAAAAAAGTGGATTTTATGAAGTCCGCATCTGGCGCAGGTGGGAAGGGCCACCCTTGGGAAATCCACCCAAAGGTCGCTGAGCCGTTTACGCAATTTCTTCTCCCAAACCTGCACCAAATCGGGTGCAATCGGTCTCCAGAAAAGCGAAAAGGAGACGAACAAAGAAAACTCCCAACTGACTCCCAATAGCCTGTCCAATGCGTACTTTTCGGTACTTTTAGTCGCCATTCGTGCCGTAAAGTCAACAACATACGCGTTCCGGGGGTCGCTCATAACCCAAAGGTCGTAGGTTCAAATCCTACCCCCTCAACCACTCAGCGAAAACGTCAACCCCAGATAACCCCAAATAAGAGCGGTCGTGAAATCGCTTTGGGAATTATCGAGAGTGGTTGGCGTTTTTGCATGGGCCTAAGCGCTCCTCAATGCTATCTTTACCACCTTGCTGTTGGCCTCACGCTTGGCCGTCATCAAGGCATTTCCGTACACGTTCATTATGGTCGATATCTGGGCATGCGGCATCAATTTCTGCTGCACACCGATAGGCGCTGAAGTGCTGTCCAGCCAGGAGCGATAGGTGTGGCGGAACGTGTGCCAACCTATGCTGCCGTACTTCCGGCAGCTTCCCACCGCTCGTCGTGCAGCGGCAGCCGTTTCCCGTTCGGCGTTTTGAATGACGACAGCGGCGGCTATGGACTACACTCTCGGTCTATGGCAAACCGCGTCATCTTCGGTACTCTTTGCATGGCGGCCTTCGCAGCCGCGCCTTTCGCGCAAAAGCCTACTCTGCTTGTGGTGAATCAGGGGGATAGCACGGTCGGGATCGTCGACCCGGAGAAGTCTCGTCAGATAGCCGTCATTGCCGAGAATATCTCCGGCATGCACGGGCACGAGATCGCCGTGTCTCCCGATGGCCGCACCGCCTATCTTCCCATCTATGGCAGCAGCGGAGTGGGCAAGCCCGGGCTGAGCGGCAGCAGTATGCTGGTGCTCGATGTACCCTCGCGCAAGTTCACCGGCAAGGTCGATTTCGGGCATGAGGTGCGGCCGCACCTTCCCGTGCTGGACGCCGCGCGCGGGCTGCTCTACGTCACCACGGAACTCGACAACAGCGTCACCATCGTCGACACCACGACGCTCAAAATCATAGGCACCATCCCGACCGGACAACCGGAGTCGCACATGCTGGCGCTCTCCCGCGACGGCCGCTTCGGCTACACGGCTAACGTCGGTCCGGGCACCGTCTCCGTGCTCGATATGCTCGGGCGTAAGACGATCGCTCTTATTCCTGTCGCCAAGCCGGTGCAGCGCATTGCAATGTCGGTCGACGATAAGCTCGTCTTCACCGCCGACCAGAGCCGGCCTCGCCTCGCCGTGATTGACACCGCCACGAACATGCTCAAGACGTGGGTCGCGCTTCCCGGCAGCGGCTACGGCACCGCGCCCACTCAGGATGGCCGGTGGCTGCTGGTCGCCGTTCCCGGCAAGGACCTCGTTGCGGTCGTCGACATCGAGGCGCTGAAGGTGGTCAAGACGATTTCCGTTCCCGCCACCCCGCAGGAGGTGCTGCTCCGCCCGGCCGGTGACATCGCGTATGTCTCCTGCAACCAGAGCGGTCAGGTCGCGGCGATTGTGACCAAGGGCGATCCGAGCCACTGGGCCGTGCAAAGCCTCATCGCTGCGGGGCCATTCGCCGATGGGCTGGGCTGGGCCAAATAGACGCTAGGTGGTGTGGTCGACCACGATCTTCCAGCCTTTTTCGGTTTTTTCGAAGATCAGCGAAAAGATGCCATCCGCGTTGCCGCCGTCTTTTTTGCCACGTTCAAGATGGTACTTGCCGATGCAGACGGCGAAACGATCGTCCAGCCGATGCACCTCCAACTCGGAGAAGCCCAGCATCCCCATGGCGGCACGCGTGGGATAGTTCTGGTGGTACTCTGCCAGCATCCCGGCAAAGCCGCGGGACACTTGACGGGTGACGAAGAGCGTATCGGGCGAGTCCTTGTAGCCTTCCGCGAAGCTGTCCAGATCGCCGCGGTTCCAGGCCGATTCCTGCTTGAGGAGAACCTTGACCACATCCAGCTCCTGCTGACTTGCCGTGTGCAGCGGGGGGCCGCCCTGAGCCATGATCCTGATTGCAGGCGGGACCAGAACCAAGCCAAGGACAATGCTGGTAAGCAGGAAGCGGATTTGCATAAGGTCACCTCGGTGTGTTTTCCAGAAGTATAGCTGCCTGAGTTCGCTCACCCTTCCTGGTTGGCTTCGTGGACCGGCTTAATTCCTGCTGTCGGCGTGACCCAGATAGCTGTGACTAAAGCGATCAAGAAGAGCGACGTATACGAGTGATAGAAGGCCAGCGGGATCGCCACGCAGAAGACCGTCAACGAGAGTTTGTGCTTGCGCTGCATGGCGACATCTTCCGGCTCAAGCCGGCCCGCCGCGCGCAGCCGCCGCGCGATGGCTGAGCGCAGCAGATGAAAGGTCAGTCCGGCCACAACCATTGCGGCGGCGTAGAGAGCGACCGAGAAAGCATCCATACGCTTATCCAGCAGATAGGCCGTAAAGAATGGGATCAGCGACAAGCTGAAGAGAAACGATAGATTCGCATAGAGGATGAGCGAGTCCGCCTCTTCCGTCCGATGCACGAGGTGATGATGATTGATCCAATAGATGCCCGTAAAAGTAAAGGAGAGCAGATATACGCCGAGCGTCGGCAGAACGGCATAGATTCCCGCGAGGCCTTGCTGATGAGGCACTTTCAGCTCGAGCACCATGATGGTGATGATGACCGCGATGACGCCGTTCGAGAACGCTTCGAGGCGGGCGGGAGAAGAGACGTGATGAGCCATGCGAGCGTTATCCCCGTAGGCCGCAGCATACATTGCGAGCGATCCAGAAGCTAAATTTACGGGGCTACAATGAGTCGTGGAGAACATAGTTCCAGAGACACGGATCGTCCATGCAGTTTGCTCGCATGATTGTCCCGACGCCTGCGGCGTGCTGGTGACCGTCGACACGGCGAGCGGACGCGCGGTGAAGCTGCAGGGTGACCCGGCTCATCCCGTCACGCGCGGCTTTCTCTGCGGCAAGGTAGCCAAGTACCTGGATCGGGTGTACTCGCCCGACCGGCTGCTCTACCCGATGCGGCGGCGGTCCTGTGTGCCCAAGGGCGCGCTTGCGCATGGCATGGAGCGGGAGGCATTTGAGTGTGTTAGCTGGGACGTGGCGCTTGATGAGATTGCGGCCCGATTGAAGGCGGTGACGGCGGAGTTCGGGCCCGAGAGTGTGCTGCCGTACAGCTACGCCGGGACGATCGGGCAGCTGGGGTACGGCTCGATGGACCGGCGATTTTTCCATCGGCTTGGGGCTTCGCAGCTCGACCGCACGATCTGCGCCTCGGCCGGCGGTGCGGCGTTGATGAGCGTCTACGGAATCAAGCTGGGAACGCCGCCCGAGGACTTCGCGCACGCCAGACTGATCCTCGCCTGGGGCGCGAACATCCATGGGAACAACATCCACCTTTGGCCGTTCATCGAGACCGCCCGGAGGGCAGGTGCGCGGCTGGTGGTAATCGACCCGTACCGCACACGCACGGCGGCGCTGGCCGATGAGCATCTGGCGATCCGTCCCGGGACAGATACTCTGCTGGCACTGGGATTGATGCACGTTATCCTGCGCGAAGGCTTGGAGGACCGCGAGTACCTGGCCGAAGCCACGCACGGCTTTGAGGAGCTTCGCGCCCATGCGCTGCTGCCCCGGCATGCGCCGGAGGCGGTAGGTGCAGTCACCGGCATCGCGGCGGGGACAATCGTCGCTCTCGCGCGCGCCTACGCCACGACACAGCCTGCGATTATTCGGCTCAACTACGGCATTCAACGCTCCGAGAATGGCGGAACGGCGGCGCGCGCAGTGCTGATGCTGCCGCTGCTGACGGGCGCATGGAAGCAGCGCGGCGGCGGTCTGCAGCTCTCGACCTCCGGGTCGTTTCCGTTCAACAAGAATGCTTTGGAGATGCCGGAGTTGATGCCGGCGAGTCCGCTGGGGCGAGCGGCGCGGGTCGTGAACATGAGCCGGCTGGGTCACGCTCTCACGGAGTTGAACGGCCCTCCGGTGAAGGCGCTGTTTGTTTACAACTCCAATCCGGCGGCGGTCGCGCCGAACCAGAACACCGTCCTGCGCGGCATGATGCGGCCTGATCTCTTTACCGTGGTGCATGAGCAGTTCTTTACCGACACGGCGGACTATGCCGACATTCTGCTCCCCGCGCCGACGTTCCTCGAGACGAAGGATGTGCATGGGGCCTATGGGCATCTTTACGCCCAAATCTCACAGCCCGCGATCGTGCCGCTGGGTGAAGCGCGCAGCAACGTGGCGCTGTTCAGCGAGCTTGGCCGCCGGATGGGATTTTCGGAGTCCTGCTTCCGCGACAGTGACGACGATCTGATCGACCAGGCGCTGCGTACCTCTGACCCCTGGTTTGCGGGGATTGATCGGGAGCGCCTGGAACGCGAGGGTCATGCGCGTCTCGCGCTTCCGGTGGACGCAGCCGGAGAGACGCTGCCGTTCAGCACAACCGCGTGGTTCCGCACACCGAGCGGCCGCGGCGAACTGCTTCCGGTGCCGGTCTATACTCCGGCGGCTGAATCGCGCGGCAACGCCGCAGATTACCCATTGGAGTTTCTGCCGCGCAAGGCGGACAACTACATGAACTCGACCTTCGCCAACCTGCCCGGACACCGCACGATGGAGACCCGCACGGCGGGCGTTCTGGAGATGCATCCTGAAGATGCCGGCACGCGCGGCGTGACGACCGGAGACGCGGTCGAGGTCTTTAACGGGCGCGGTTCGATCAGTCTCGAAGCGGTTGTCGGGCCGAAGATCCCGGCCGGTGTCGTTGCCGCGACACTCGACTGGAACAAACTCTCCGGCGGCGGCGCGAATGGGAACGCGCTCACCTCGGAGACGCTGACGGACCTTGGCGGCGGTGCGACGTTCTATTCGACCTTGGTCGAGGTCAGGAAGAGAAGCGCTACTTTGCGGCAGGTTCCGGCATAACGGCTCCCGCCTTGACCCACTGCTCCACTACGGCGATGTCGGCATCGCTGAGCTTGCCTTTCGGCGGCATGGGCATGGGATCGTTTTTCGGGCCTTCGTGACGGATAAGCCGCACCAGCAGCGACTTCGCGGGATCGCCCGGCACCAGGACCGTGCCGTCGTGACCGCCCTTCAGCATTCCGGCGCGAGTCTCGATGTTGAGTCCGCCACGACGGTTGAAGCCGCCGTGACAGCGGTAGCAGTTGGCCTGGAGCACCGGCTGCACCTTGGTGGTGTAGAACTCCGGAGTGGCCGGATTGTCGTCCGCCCTGACTGGACAAAGGCTGGACAGGGCAAAGAACAACCAGGCAATGCAGCAGCCAGCCAGCAATGCTTTCACGCGCACTCTCCTTGGAACCCGCTTGATCACTTACCCCATCGTAAATCAAGGGGTACAGTCGAAGGTGCTCTGCTTCTCCGCGCTCTTTATTGAATGGCGCGTCCAGGTACTTTCATCAACATCGTGCTGGCCATTGCGCTGCTGGGCGCATCGGCCGCCAGGCTGTATGCCCGTCCGCTTGCGCATAGGACGGCGGCCGACGGCAGACAACGCAACGCACGTCCTGTTCATGGAGGCACGCGCAGCCGTGAGAACCGGCGTGAGCGCCGGATTACAGCGCGAGCGCCGAAACTTCCCCGCGCCAAGCTCGCAAAGGTCGCCATCGCACCGCATCCCGCGCTACGGACGGGATGGCTTGCGGCTTCGCGCAAGACGGCTGCGGCACCCGCGCTTCAGCAGGCGCTCGCGAACGAAACCAGCGGAGGTGAGACGATCAAGGGCGGAGCCGCTCCTCAAACAAAAGGGGACGACATGCCGCCCTCCATCCCCGTACCGGTGGTCGACGTAATCCGTCCCTCAATCGAACGTCCGCAACTGCCGAGCATAGAGGACGCCGCGTCCACTCCGGCCATCCTGCCGTCGCTTTCGAACATTCGGGGTCATTTTGTGCTCCCGCCGGCGCTCAAGGGATCGCACGAGATCCTGGTCCACCAGAACGAGATGGCCGACCGCGACGGTCTGATCCGCGTACAGGACGACAGCGACCTGATGGCGATGCGGCGCACCGGTACGCTGATCGCGCTGCCGGTGAACGGCGCGATGCGCGTCGATGAGCGTCTTCCGTTCAACCGGCGCTACTGCAGGCCCTGGACGGAGCAGTTTCTCGCAGCGCTTGCCCGGGATCATTATGCGCGATTCCACACACCCCTTCAGATCAACTCGGCGGTGCGGACCGTGACGTTCCAGCAGCGTCTGCTCCGCACCAACGGCAACGCCGCGCCCGCGACCGGTGCGACCGCCTCACCGCACCTGACGGGGCAGGCAGTTGATCTGGCGAAGCGGGGAATGCCGCTCGAAGAGATTGCGTGGATGCGCGGCTACCTTGTGCGGCTGGTTGAGGCGGGCGAGATCGATGTGGAGGAGGAGTTCCAGCAGGCCTGCTTTCACATCAGCGTATAC
>CAXTWP010000016.1:0-892 GCA_964247945.1 uncultured Acidobacteriaceae bacterium
GAATCTTCTTGCCATCGTGCATGCTCTCCGGGAAACGCTGCTGCGGGTCGCGCCCTCCACCACCGCCGGGATAGCCGCCCCCCGGGTAGCCACCGCCCGGATAGCGTCCGCCGGGATAACCGCCCCCCGGATAGCCTCCACCGTTCCCGCGCCCCCCGTGGTTGCCGTAGTCCTGACGGGGCTGCTCCCCCTTGAAGTAGACGGCGTAGATGATGGTGTCGCCGCGCTGCGCCGTTTCGATAGCCATGGTCAGTGACTCCTTGCTGTTCCTGTCGTTACCGTCCGTCAGCAGGATCAGCGCCTTGCGCCCCTGCTGCTTCGCCATCAATTCATCGGACGCGAGAAAGACCGCATCGTACAGCGCCGTTCCGCCGCCCGCTCGGTTGCGCCGTCCGTTACGATCCTCGCTGTCATCGGTCGTCGCCTGAGTGCCTGCGCTCGGCGTATCTAATTCCTTTAGCGCCGCCTGCAGCTTCGGCCGCGAACTGGTGAGGTCTTGCAGCAACTTCACCTGCCGGGCAAACTGCACCACAAACGCCTGGTCCTTCGGGTTCACCAGCATCGTGTCTAAAAAAGCGGAAGACGCCGTCCGCTCGTCATCGAGCGCTCCACGCTGGCTCTGGCTGGTGTCCACCAGCAGACCAAGCGTAAGCGGCAGGTTTGCGTCGCGATCGAAGTACTGGATCATCTGCGGATGCCCATCCACCTGCAAAACAAAATCCCCCTTGGTCAAATTCTCGACCAGTGTGCCATTTTTGTCCCGCACCACCACCGGCACACTTACCAGCCGCGCATCGACCGAGACCGTAGGAGCGATAGACGCGGGCTTCGGGTCCGTAGCGGTTGCGCCGGGCTGTTGCGCGGGAGCAGGCGGCGCGGTCTGCAACGTGGG
>CAXTWP010000016.1:902-11801 GCA_964247945.1 uncultured Acidobacteriaceae bacterium
GGGATGCTGGGCCGCCGGCGCAAACGGCAACGCAAGCGCGACACAACCGCTCCGCAGGAGTGCCCTAACGCGCATGGCTGGTTAGACGATGCTCTTCAGCATACGTTCGCTTAGGTCCCGCAAAAAGTTTCGCCGACGCACTCCTCAGGACGAGCGGGCGTGGCGTAAGGCATCAAGTCAGGCCTGTCCCCATACGGGTGGGTCACCACCTCCAGCAACTCCTCGAACGGCCCGAAGTCTTGCCCTGCCACTGCGGCTTGCAGCGCCGCCTCCACCAGGTGGTTGCGGGGAATAAAAGCAGGGTTGATCCTTTTCATCTCCTCAACGCGCTCCGGCATGGCCACGTCATCTTCTTCCAACCGCCTATGCCATCCCACGGCCCAGGCATCGTAAGCCGCGGGGTCGGCAAAGAGCGCGCGTACACTCGCGTCGCCTTCCGGCCCGGCCGCCGCATCACACAAGCGCCGGAAGGTCAGTGTAAAATCCGCGCGGTTGGCGGCCATGCGCTCCAGCAGATCCTCCGCCAGCGCGGCGTCGCCCTCGCGCTCGGTCAACAGGCCGAGTTTGAGGCGAAGGCCGATGGCACGCGCGGCTTCAAACTGCGGGATGAAACCCGCCAGCGCCTCGTTGGCCGAGACCAGCGCCGCCGCCTGACTTCCTTCCTCCTGTGCCAGCAGCGACAGCAAAGCTTCGGCAAGCCGCATCAGGTTCCAGTACATGGCATGGGGCTGGTTGCTATAGGCGTAGCGTCCCTGGTGGTCGATGGAGCTGAACACCTTATCCGGCTCGTACGCCTCAAGAAAAGCGCAGGGCCCGTAATCGATCGTCTCGCCCGAGATGGAGGTGTTGTCGGTGTTCATGACGCCGTGAATGAAGCCAAGCAGCAACCATTGTGCGACCAGATGCGCTTGCCTTCGAATCACGCCGTCGAGTAGCGTCCGGTACGGCCGCTTCGCGCGTGATGCCTGGGGATAGTGCCGGACAATCGCATAGTCCGCCAGAATACGGAGACCCTCGATATCGCCTCGCACCGCAAAATACTGAACGGTCCCGACGCGGAGATGGCTCGCCGCCACACGGGTCAGCACCGCCCCCGGCACAACCTCTTCGCGAAAGACCTGTTCGCCCGTCGTCACTGCGGCCAGCGCGCGGGTGGTCGGCACCCCCAGGGCAGCCATCGCCTCGCTGACGAGATATTCGCGCAGCACCGGACCGAGTCCCGCCCGCCCGTCACCGCGCCGCGAAAACGGCGTCGGGCCGGAGCCCTTAAGTTGAACATCGTAGCGCACCCCGTCGCGCCCGATCACCTCGCCGAGCAGGTTGGCGCGTCCGTCGCCGAGCTGCGGCACAAAATGACCAAACTGATGCCCCGCATACGCCTGCGCCAGCGGCTCCGAGCCTTCTGCGACTCGACTGCCTGCGAGGACCTCGACGCCCTCATCGCTCGCCAGAGCATCCGGATCAAGCCCCAGCTTCCGGACCAGGTCCACATTCAGCTTGATGAGCCGCGGAGCGGCAACAGGCGTGGGATTCACCCGGGCAAAGAAACGTTGCGGCAAGCGCGCATAGGTGTTCTCAAAAGTAATATGCAGCTCGGGATTCCGGAGATCTGAAAACGCCATGGCCGCACCTTCTGCGCTAGGTGAAATACTCACCGTTCCGGTCTCACCACTGTTCATCCCACTACATTACCTGAGATGGAACAACGGCGACTGCTAGCAGGTTTGCCCTTGTTTGGTATAGCGTATGGGCAACAGCCGACACGTACGACAGGCTCAAATTACCTATCGAGGTACTTACGATGCCCGAAGCTCCGAAAGCCGGGTTTACCCGCCGCGGCTTCCTAAAAGGTGCGAGCGTGGCGGCTGCAAGCACGGTCATCGAGTCCGCTCACGCGCTCGCCGCCGACCTCCATGCCGCCAAGGACTCCCTCCATACGGCCACCTCCGCCGGTCCCGCCGCGTTCCCCATCACGCTCCAGGTGAACGGCCGGGAGCATACCGTCCTGGTTGAGCCACGCTACACGCTGGCCGCGAGCCTGCGCGATAATCTCGGCCTCACCGGTACCAAAGTCGTCTGCGATCGCGGCTCCTGTTCCGCCTGCACAGTCTGGATCGACGACGTGCCATCCCTCGCCTGCATGACGCTGGCGGTCGATGCCGTAGGGGGCCGGATCACCACCATCGAAGGCCTCGCGCAGGGCGAGGAGATGCACCCGGTCCAGGCCGCCTTCGTCAAGCATGACGCCATGCAGTGCGGCTTCTGCACCCCCGGCATGGTGATGAGCTGCGCGGCCCTGCTCAGGCGCAACCCGAACCCCGATCTCAACGACATCAAACACGCCGTCAGCGGCAATCTCTGCCGCTGCGGCACCTACCCCAAGGTCTTTGCGGCAACGCTCGACGTCGCCCGGCAGCATACCCTCGCCGGTCTGGTATCGCTTAGCGCGGGAACGGAGGCATAGATGGCACCTGAAACCATGTTGCTCGAAAAACTTCCACAGGCCACGCAGACGGGCGCGGCCGCTTCCAAGGCCCCCTCCGGCCAGGCCGTCGCCAAGCCCAAAACTGAAGGCGTCGCCAAGGACGAACAGAAGCCCTCGGTTGCCGCCGCGCCCACCGAGCCCACGCGAACCGACAGCTTCGTCTTCGGCATCCCGCAGCATGGCCTGGAGCAAAAGCAGCGTACCGTCCCACTCGACGAGCCACCGCCGCTCGCGCCCAACTCCGAGCTCACGTACATCGGCAAGCCAACCGTGCGCTACGACGGTCCGGCAAAGGCCATGGGCAAAGGCCGCTACACCGCAGACATCAGCCTTCCCGGGATGCTCTATGCGCGTATGGTCGACGCGAACATTCCCCACGGCCGCATCGTCTCGGTCGACACCTCGGCGTCTGAAAAGCTCCCCGGCGTCCGCGCCGTCCATGTCATCGAGCACGTCTACGGCCTCGCCGAGCTGCGCGATCCCAAGATCGAGACCCCCTCGCGCTACCCCATCGTTCGTTACGCGGGCCAGCCCATCGCCGCCGTAGCCGCTATAACGCCGCAGATCGCCGATGACGCCGCCAAGCTGGTCAAGGTCAACTACGATCCCATGAGCTTTGTGGTCGATCGCCACGATGCGCGCGCCGAAGACGCCCCGGTCGTCTTTCCCGGACCGGCGGACGCGGCCGGAAGCGCGGGCGGCGGCGGCGGCCCCAAGGGCGTCCCCCAAAAGGGCAACGTGCACGGCCCGCAACGTAAGCTCGTCGGCAACCCGGAGAAGGGTTTCGCCGAAGCCGACGTGATCGTCGAAAGCGAATACTTTACTCAGGTGCAAACCCATTCCGCGCTCGAAACCCACGGCTTCGTCGTCGATTGGAGGCCCGAAGAGGTCACCGTCTACGCCTCTACCCAAGGCACCTCCAGCGTGCGGGATGACTTCGCCGATACGTTCAAGCTGCCCAAGGCCAAGGTCCGCGTCATCACCGAATACATGGGCGGCGGCTTCGGCGCAAAGTTCGGCGCCGGCAACGAGGGCGTCGCCGCCGCGTACCTCTCCCGCAAGACGGGCGCGCCCGTCAAGCTCATGCTCGACCGCCGCCAAGAGCACATCGTATCCAACCGGCCCGACTCGCATCAATCGCTGAAAATCGGTGCCAAGCACGACGGCACCCTCACCGCCATCCAGCTCATCAGCTACGGCACGGCTGGGGTCGGCACCGGCGCGGGCACCGCCGGCCCGGCGACCAATATGTACAAATCTCCCAACCTGCTGACGGAAGAGTACGACGTCTTCATCAACGCCGGCCCCGGTGCGGCCTTCCGCGCGCCCGGCCATCCGCAGGGCTGTTTCGCTCTTGAGCAGGCCATGGACGAACTCGCCGTCAAGCTCAACATGGACCCCATGACCCTGCGCGAGAAGATCGACGCCAGCCCCGCCCGCCGGGCCGAACGGCAGTTGATCCTGGAAAAAACCAACTGGCGCAGCCGCCGTCCTGCCGGCGCGGACACTGGCCCGGTCAAGCGCGGCATGGGTATTGCGCAGTCCATCTGGTATCGCTTCATCAACATGAACTCCTCCTGCGAGGTCCGCGTCACCAAGGACGGCACGGTCGAGCTGATGTCCGCCGTGCAGGACCTCGGCACCGGCACCAAGACGCTGCTCGCCGTAGTCGTCGCCGAAGAGTTCGGCATCCCGCCCGAGCAGGTCGTCATCCGCATCGGCGACACGCGCTTCCCCATCGGCCCTGACTCGGGCGGCTCCGTTACAGCCGGCTCAATCACACCCGCCGTCCGCAACGCCGCTTGGCAGGCCAAACAGAAGCTCTTCACCGCCGTGGCCCCCACCTTTGGCACCGCGCCGGAGAATCTCACGGTCAAGAACTCGCAAATTATCTTCAAGAACGACCCGTCAAAGTCCTTTTCACTCAAGCAGATTACCGCCAAAATGCAAGCCGAAGAAATTGCCGTCCGCTCTACCCGCGTACCGGAGTACTCCAAAGATCGTGTCACGTATGGAGGCGTCGATTACGTCGAGCTTGCCGTCGATACCGAGACGGGCCGCGTCCACATCGAGAAGGTCTTTGGCGCGCACGATTGCGGCCGTCCCATCAACCCGACCGGCGTCATCAGCCAGATCAACGGCGGCATCCTGCAAGGCATCTCCTATGCCCTCTTCGAGCAGCGCATTATGGACCGCAACGCCGGGTACATGCTCAACGCCAACCTGGAAAACTACAAAATCCTCGGCCCGCGCGAGGTCCCCGAGATCGAGATCCATCTCGTTGAGAACTATCTCGCCCAAAGCTCCACCGACGCCGCCGGCATCGGCGAGTCCGCCGGAATTATCACCCTTGCCGCCGCCATCGGCAATGCCTTCTATAACGCCACCGGCGTCCGGATGCGCACCATCCCCATGACCCCGGCGCGCGTCCTCGAAGCACTCGGCAAAGTTCCCGGAGCGCTGAAACAGGAGCAAGCATGAACAACTTTACATTTGTCGACTGCCGCACCGTGGAGGAAGCTCTCGGCCAGCTCACTCCCGACGCAACCGGCACCGTCATCAAGGCCGGCGGCATGGACCTCCTCGACCTGATGAAGGAAGATATCGTCTCTCCTTCAAAGCTCGTCAACATCCGCAACATCGACAGCCTGCGGGGAATCTCCACGTCCAAGGACGGCCTTCACCTCGGCCCGCTTTCAACCCTCTCGGAGATCGCCGCGCACCCTGAGGTCCAGCGCACCTATGCCGGTCTGGCGGACGCTGCCGGTCATGCCGCCACGCCGCAGGTCCGCAACATGGCAACCCTGGGCGGTAACCTCATGCAGCGGCCCCGCTGCTGGTACTTCCGCTCCTCCGACTTCGACTGCAAGAAGAAGGGTGGCACCAGCGACGACTGCCACGCCCACGACGGCGAAAACCAGTACCACGCCGTCGTCTATAACGGCACATGCGCCATGGTCCATCCCTCATCGACCGCCGTGCCGCTGCTCGCCATGAATGCGCAGGTAGAACTCACCTCCAAGCGAGGCAAACGCACCGTCGCTATGAGCGAATTCTACGTTCCGCCCGAGAAGTCGCTCATCAATGAGACCGCCGTCCAGCCGGGCGAACTCATCACCCGCATCTTCGTACCCGCACCCGAGCCCGGCACCCGCTCCGCCTACCAGAAGTACGGCGAAAAGGAGAGCTTCGATTGGCCGATCGCTGACGCCGGGGTCGTGCTCGTCATGGAAGGCAGCCGCTGCAAAAAGGCCGCCATCGTCCTCGGAGTCGCCGCGCCCACTCCCCTCCGCGCCACCTCCGCCGAGGCCATCCTCACCGGCAAGACCATCGACGAAGCCGCCGCCCGCGCCGCCGCCAAAGCAGCCATGCAAACCGCCACGCCGCTCTCGCAGAACGGCTACAAGGTCCAGCTCTTCCAGACCGCCATCTACCGTACGGTCCTGCTCGCCGCCGGACAGATGCAGCGCGACCCCAGCGCCATCGGATAAGGAGACACTTCCATGTCGATTCCCCCCGTTCAAACCCGTTGCGGCGCGCTCCGCAGCAAATCCTCTTACGGCGCATTCGGCGACTTCCATGATGAACTCGTCGAACTGATGGGGGCCACCACCACCTACTGGTGCCTCAAGACGATGGCCAAGGCCGGCCCGGACGACCACTACGTTCACCGCTCCATTTGCCAGCAAGGCCGTGCCTGCTGGGAGACAAGCGAGAGCGAGTAGCTCCCTGCGCTGCTTCAGCCGTCGGGTCTCTCTTCCGCAACGTGCCGCGTACAAACAACTCGCGCAAACGATGCTGGCACCCCCTCGCCCGGTTTACGGAACAATCAGTCCGTTCTTCCACAGCGCCAGCACCACGTCCATCTGATAAGTGTGCGGAATCTGTTCCCCCCTCCGTCACGCCCATCCATAGCGCCGTCGCCGAGCCACGCATTCCCTCGCGCAGCAGCGCCACTGCTCGCACCGCCTGCGCCTTGGCCTTAGCTACCCCGGCCTTGTTCGACCCGCCGTACTGCCCCGCCGGAACGCCCTTCACCAGCCCCGCCGCGCACAACCCCAGAAACATACTGCGGGGACCACCCTTTCGCTGTGCCGCCGGGCTGGTCGGATATAGCCGCCGCACCATCTCGTTCCACCGCTCCGCCGGATGGCTGCGATACTCCGCCTCAGCCCGCACCGCCATCAGCGCCGCCTCGCCGTACCTATTTGCCACTCTTGCGGCTCCCATTGGCCCCGGCGCCGCTCTTTGCGCTGTCCCCAGCCTGAGGCACCACGATCTCCGCCTTGGCGTTCACCTCCGGCGTCTCCCACAGCTTCAACCCGCCTTCGATCGCATTGCTGTTCGCCCCCAGGATCACACCCGCCGGCAGATCCTTCATCAGCTTCGCGTTGCCGCCCCCCAGCAGCACATAATCGCACACCATCGCCGCTTGCAACCGGTCGATAATGTCCAATACGGACAACCGCCAGCGCTTCTTGCCCCGCCGCTCCAGTCCGGCCAGGCCGATATATTCCTCATAGGTGCGCCCATGACGATAGGGCAGGTGCGCCAGTTCGAGGGGGACCACGATCCCGTCAAACACCATCGCCGACCCTAATCCCGTGCCTGTGCCCAGAAACAGCATCCTGCCGCCCTTGTACCCGCCCAGCGCCTGCATCGCTGCATCATTTACAAAGCGATAAGGCTTGCTAAACGCGCCGGCATAGTTGAAGTCGGTCCAGCCCGGCCCCAAGTTGTGCGGCTCCGCCTTGGGCGCGTCGTTGGTCACCGGTCCCGGATACCCCAGCGAGATGCGGTCGTACTCCCACCCTTTCGTCGCCCGCAGCACATCGTCCACCATCTGCTTCGCGCTCAGGTCCGGCCCCGAAGGTATCTTTACCGGAACACGCATATCCGTAGAGGCGACCTTGATGTGGGTCCCCCCGATGTCAACCACAAGAACTTTCATTGCGCTCATTGCAAGCAAGAATACAGTGTTCACGCCAACTCACGACATCCCAGGCCAAAACTGAGCCACCGCGGCGAAATACCGTTCCTTTTTGCGGCTCGGCTGCCCCGGTAGCCCGATTTCGTCGTCTTTGTGCAAAAAAGTTGATTCTAAATACGAAATTCGCGGTAAATTGAAACTCAAGACGACGCATACTCGTCTTTCCCCACGAATCCTGAAAGATCAAGCTTTGCCGTAAGTGAAGATTCTCACCAGATTCTTTAGGTTCGGCGTTTGCACAAGTCTCTCCGCTCGCAGTCGGCCTTGTAGTCGTCCCTCTGTGCAGCGGCCGCGTCTCTTACCCTAACCTTGTTCCAGGAGAATCCAATGAGTTCCGACCTAATGCAAGGCCTTAGCCGTAGAAACTTCATGCGCACTCTTGGAGCAGCGTCGTTCGCCGCCGCCTCGATGCCCGCCTTCGCAGCCACCCAGGCCGCTCAAGCCCCCGCCGGCTCCGGCCGCAACCGGGGTATGTCGGACATGGGCGACGTCCGTACTTTGCCCGCGGACACAGTCATCATCAGTTCCAACGAGAACCCCCTCGGACCCGCTCAATCCTCACTCCAGGCCATCTGCGCCACCGCGCCCCTCGGCGGCCGCTACCACTTCGACGAGGTCCAGAAGACCGTCAAGGCCTTTAACGAAATCTACGGCCTAAAGCCCGGCTACTCCGCTCTCTTCCCCGGCTCCGGCGGCCCGCTCGACCTCGCCCTGATGTCGAACATCGGCCCCGACAAGCCCCTCGTCTACGCCGACCCCAGCTACGAGCAGGGTGTCCGCGCGGCCGACACCATGAAGGCCCCCAAGTTCCCCGTCAAACTCACCGCCTCCTACGCCCACGACACCAAGGCTATGCTCGCCGCTTGTCCCAACCCCGGCGCGTACTACGTCGTCAACCCCAACAACCCGACCGGCACCATGACCCCCCGCGCGGACATCCTCTTCCTCATCAAGAACAAGCCCCAAGGATCGGTCGTCATCGTCGACGAGGCCTACCACCACTTCTCCGAAGACGACTCCGTCATCGACCAGGTCGCCGCCGATCAGGACGTCATTGTGATGCGGACCTTCTCGAAGATCTACGGCATGGCCGGCATCCGCGCAGGCTTCGCGGTGGCTCGTCCCGATCTGCTCGCCCGCTTCTCCACCGTTGGCGGTCCTAGCCGCTCGCTCGCCAGCATCTCCATAACCTCCGCCGCCGGTGCTCGGGCCGGTCTTGAAGACAAGCAGCTCGTTCCACTTCGCAAGAAGATCAACGCCGACATCCGCACGGACACTCTCGAGTTCCTCACCAAGAAGGGCTACAAGATCGTTCCCGGTTCACAGGCCAACATGTTCATGGTGGACGTCAATCGTCCGGGACGCGAGTTCCAGGCATCCATGATGCAGCACGGCGTCGCCATCGGCCGCACCTGGTCCGCCATGCCCAACTATGTCCGAGTCACCGTCGGCACCAAGGACGAGATGGCTAAGTTTCAGACCGCCTTCGTCAAGTGCATGGATATGCCCGCCGGCGCAGCCAACGGCGCGGCGTACCTCCACATGCCCGAACTCAACCACATCCCTTCGGAACTCTACCGCGGCTAGGGCAAAGTAGCATTTGCTGTAGAGGAGCCTTCGCCCTTCTTGTTTGTCGTTCCTGGAGGGAATCATTGCAGCCTCTTCTCCGCAAGGCAACTCGGCCCCAATCTCCTTCTTGATTCAACCGTTCGGCGAATACCCCATGTCCTCATCGAGGCATGGGGTTTTTGCTGGCCTTTGTAGTTGCACGCACTACGGTGGCAATGAGCGACAGCAGACTACAACAAGCAACCGCGCTGAAACGTAGCGAAGGAAAACTTTCTTACTCCTTGGTAACTTGTGCCTCATTTTACAAAATTGTTCTTGATTCTGTAATGTTTCGCAGACACACTCGTCTTGTCCCCGAATCAGGTGATTTTAGTCCGGCTCAAGTACACGCTTATTCTCCAGGCAACAAGACACCAACCCAAATCAACCCAAGAGAGAGACGATGACATTCAAGATTTCTGCAGCTCTTCCAGCCCTCTGCCTCGCCGCCGGCATGCTCACCGGCGTGGCTCATGCAACGGCCTTCAGCGTCACGGCCTACACCGATCCCTCCGGCGTCGTCATCGATCCCGGCACTTCGAGCTTCGCAGGTCTGTCCTATAAAGCAGGCACCGCCGCCGCAAGCCAGTTTACCGTCACCAGCTTCAATATGAACGCACCCGTTGGTTCTCCGTACACAATCGGCAGCTTCGTCGCCACCAGCGGCGCCAGCGGTCTTTCAACCACCCTCGCGAGCACCAGCCTAGCCAACACGGAGCTCGTCTTCACCGGTTCCACCTTCCTAGTCAGCGGTATGACGTACTCCTTCACCCATGACGACGGCGTCGACGTCTTTGTCAACGGTACAGAAGTGATCACTGCCCCCGGGGTTACTTTTCCAGCACCGGCTTCGTTTGTCTACAGCGGACCTACCGGCTTTGAGAACTTCACGGTAGCCTACGCTGAGAACGGTGCAGCGCCCGCCGAACTGGTCGGTTCGTTCACGGCCGCCACACCGGAGCCGAGTTCCATTATGCTGCTTGGCACGGGTCTGCTGGGTGTCGCCGGGATGGTTCGCCGCCGCCTCGCTCAATAACCCTGCACCGCTCGCACTCGGTTCCGCTTGCAAATACTGGCAGCATCCTTCGTCAGACCGCCTCGACGAACGGATGCTGCTTTTCCATGTGCCCCTATGGGTGACACCATCACCGGGAGGCAATCATTTCCCTTCCCCGCCAACCGCGCTAAACTGGCACTTACGATGAACCTCACAGGTTGTGGAACAGCGCTGGTCACCCCCTTCCGGCGCGACGGCGGCGTCGACAAGGCCTCGCTGCGCGCCTTGGTCGATCGCCAAATCGATCAAGGGATCGACTTTCTCGTCCCTTGCGGCACCACGGGCGAAGCCGCCACGCTCACCCAACCGGAGACCTTTCGCATCGTGGAGCAGGTGGTCCAGGCTGTCGCCGGCCGCGTTCCCGTCATCGCCGGCTGCACCCACAACGCCACTCACGAAGCCGTCGCGCGCGCGCGCAAACTCGCGCGCATTCCAGGCCTCACCGGCATCCTGACCGCTAACCCCTACTACAACCGCCCAGGCCAGGATGGCCAATACCATCATTTCAAGGCCATCGCGGAAGCTGTCGACCTGCCCATCCTGCTCTACAACATTCCCTCCCGTACCGGTGCCAACCTCGAGCCCGCCACCGTGCTCCGCCTCGTGGAGTTATCCAACGTCATCGGCATCAAGGAGTCGAGCGGCAACCTCGTCCAGATCACCGAACTGCTCACCACCGCCCCCGGCGGCTTCAAGGTCTTCGCAGGCGACGACGCGCTCGCCCTGGTGCGACACCTGTAGCGCTTGGGGAGCGAGGCT
>CAXTWP010000016.1:11811-18600 GCA_964247945.1 uncultured Acidobacteriaceae bacterium
CTGCCCATCATCGCCGGTGGCGGCAAAGGCCTCATCTCCGTCGCCTCCAACGTCATCCCCGGCGAGATGGCCACGCTCGTTCGCGCCGGCCTCGACGGCAATTTTGTCACCGCCCGCACCATCAACCGCCAGTTCTTTCCCCTGATGACCGCTCTCTTCTCCGAGCCCAGCCCAGCCCCGGCAAAGGCCGTTCTCGCCCTGCTCGGCCACTGCGAGGACACCCTCCGCCTTCCCATGGTGCCCGTCGCCCGCGACACCCTGCGCAAACTTGAGCGTCTGCTCGGTGAACTGGGCCTGCTCAATCACCTGGCTCCGGCCGGCGAAGAGCTCCATACCTCTTAATGAGCAAGCCAGGAAGACCCTTGACGCAAGCCGACAGCCTAGAAGCCACCATTGAACACTGGTTTGCCCAAGGCAGCGCCGCGAACGAAAGCAACGAGGCGGCGCGAGCCTTCCTTGAACTGCGCCACCGCCTGGAGACGGGAGAGCTTCGTTCCGCCGAGCCGGACTCGTCCACGGTCCTCGGCTGGCGCGTCAACTCATGGGTAAAGCGCGGCATCCTGCTCGGCTTCCGTATCGGCAAGCTCCAGGAAATGTCCACCGGCTGCCCCGCTGTCTCGTTTGTAGACAAAAGCACCTACCCTGCACGCCGCTTCACCCCGAAAGACGGCGTCCGCCTCGTACCCGGCGGCTCGGCTGTTCGCGCAGGCGCGTATGTCGCCAAAGGAGTCGTCATCATGCCACCCGCCTACATCAACGCAGGTGCCTACGTGGACGAAGGCACTATGGTCGACTCGCACGCCCTGGTCGGCTCCTGCGCGCAGATCGGCAAGCGTGTCCATCTCTCGGCCGCCGCCCAGATCGGCGGCGTCCTCGAGCCGGTCAACGCCTCGCCCGTCATCATTGAAGACAACTGCCTGGTCGGCGGCAACACCGGCGTTTACGAGGGCACCATCGTTCGCAGTGGAGCCGTCCTCGCCGCCGGCACAATCCTTACTCGCGGCACCCCCGTGTACGACCTCATAACGCGCCAGGTTTATCGAGCCTCCGCCGGCGTACCGCTCATCATCCCCGAGAACGCCGTCGTCGTCCCCGGCTCCCGCGCCATTCGCCACGGCCACGGCGCCGAGTGGGGACTCTCCGTCACCACGCCAATCATCGTCAAGTACCGTGACGAAAAGACCGAACTCTCTCTCTCTCTTGAGGATCTGCTTCGATGAAGCGATAGATCTAAACTGGCGTCTTTCCGCCGGTCGCCCCGTAGATCTCCCCGGTAACATAGCTCGCATCGTCCGACGCCAGGAAGACGAACACCGCCGCCTGTTCGACCGGCTGCGCGGGTCGCTTGAACAAGCTGCTGGAACCGAACTGCTTCACCTGCTCTTCGGGCATCGTCGCTGGAATCAGCGGGGTCCACACCGGACCCGGGGCCACGCCGTTCACGCGCACGCCCTGCTCCATGCAAAACTTCGCAAAGCTCTTCGTCAGGCTTACCAGCGCCGCCTTCGTCGAGGCATACGGCGCAAGCTGGTCCTTGGGCTCAGACGCCTCAATCGACACGGTGTTCAGGATCACCCCGCCCGGCTTCATCTCCGGCAGCGCGGCCTGCGTAAGGAAGAACGTCCCATACACGTTGGTCCGACAGGCGCGGTCGAACTCTTCCTCCGGGATATCCGTAAGCGAGTCATAGGTCCGCTGAAACGCCGCATTATTCACCAGAATATCGAGCCGCCCGAACTCCTTTATCGCCAGCCGCACAAGATCCACGCAAAACGCCTTCCGCCGAATATCGCCCGGTACAGCGATCACCTTCCTGCCGGTAGCCGAAATCAGCCGCGTCGTCTCTTCCGCGTCCTTCTGCTCCGCCTCATCGCCTTCCAGATAGGTAAAGATTACGTCCGCCCCCTCCTTTGCGAAACAAAGAGCAACGGCTCGCCCGATGCCGCTATCTGCTCCGGTAAGGACGGCGACGCGGCCCGTTAACCTTCCATAGCCCTTGTAGCTCGTCTCTCCGTAATCGGCCGGTGGATTCAACTCCGCCGCGCTGCCGGAGCCGCCTTGCTCCCCTTGCGGAAAGGGCGGCTTTGGAAAACGCTCCCGCGGGTCTGCCGGCTCCTTACCTTGCGGCTGGGTGCCGCGCTCGTCAAGCGTTACGGTATCGTTGATGGTGGTTGTGGTCGCCATGCTTCTCTCCTGATTTGATGTGCGTACCTCAAGCAGCCGGTGTGATGCGACGGGGAGCGCTGCCTGTTGCCCTCCTCCACTCGCGCAATCACGGGGCAGCCAAGCATCCATCCCTGTTAGACTTAGAAGTTGAATGGCACAAGATAAATTACGCATCGTACCCCTCGGGGGCCTGGGCGAGTTCGGCATGAACTGCACCGCTCTTCGCTGGCAGGATGACATTATCGTCATCGACGCCGGTCTGATGTTCCCCGAAGAAGAGCTGCTCGGCGTCGACATCGTCGTCCCCGACATCAGCTACCTCACCGAGAACCGCTCCAAAGTCAAGGCCATCCTACTTACGCACGGCCACGAGGACCACATCGGCGGCCTGCCGTGGATTCTCTCCGAGCTCAATGTTCCCGTCTACGGCACCGAGTTCACCCTCGCCTACGTCGAAGGCAAACTCGAAGAGCACCGCCTGCTTGATGATGCTGAGCTGATCGAGCTCCTGCCCGGCCGCCGCGTCACCCTTGGGCCCTTTTCCATCATGCCCATCCGGGTCACGCACTCGCTCGTCGATTGCGTCGCCTTGGCGATCCACACCCCCGTCGGGGTCGTCCTCCACACCGGCGACTTCAAAATCGACCTCTCCCCGCCCGATGGCAAGGCCTTTGACCTCCATGCCTTCGCCGAGTTGGGCAAGCAGGGCGTCCTCGCGCTGCTGCAAGATTCCACCAACGTCGACCGCCACGGCTACACGCCCAGTGAGCGCGCCGTTCGCCCGCGCCTCGACGAAATCTTCGCCCAGACCAAAAAGAAGCTCTTCTTTTCCTGCTTCTCGTCCTCCATCCACCGCATCCGCGTTGCCATGGAGTTGGCGCAGGCACACGGCCGCAAGATCGCCGTTGTCGGCCGCAGTATGGACAATTCGACCGAGATCGCGCAGGATCTCGGCTACCTCGACGTCCCGCAAGGCCTCATCATCAATCCCGGGCAGATACGGGACATGCCCGCCCATAAGGTCTGCGTACTCATCACCGGCACCCAGGGTGAGCCCATGTCCGCGCTCTCCCGCGCGGCGGTCAACAATCACAAATTCGCCCACATCGACGCTGGCGACACCGTGCTGCTCTCCTCCCGCGTCATACCCGGCAATGAAAAATCCATCTACCGGATGATCGACCATTTGGAGCGCCGCGACGCCAAGGTCATCCACGACGACGGCACGTCCGGCCTGATCCACGTCTCCGGCCACGCCAGCCAGGAAGAGCTGCGGCTGATGATCAATCTCGTCCGCCCCAAGTTCTTCGTCCCCATCCACGGCGATTACCGCCACCTGAAGCGCCACGCCGAGTTGGCCGCTGGCCTGGGCATCGTCGAGAAGACCATCCTCATGGAGGACGGCGATGTTCTGGAACTGGACAAGAACTCCGCCAACAAGAACGGCAAGGTGACCGTGGGCCGGGTTTGCATCGACTCCGGCGGAGCTTCGACCGACGTCGTCGAGGACCTCGTCATCCGCGACCGTAAGCATCTCTCCGAAGACGGCATCGTCCTGCCCATCATCGCCATCAACAAGAGCACTGGCCGTGTCGAGAATCCGCCCGAGATCGTCATGCGCGGCACCGCCATTGAAGACCCCGCCATGATCGCCGAGGCACGCCAGACCGTGCTGCGAACGCTCGACGCCTCCAGCCCCGAAGAGAAGAAAGACCCCGGCCTGATCAAGGAAAAAATTCGCAACGACCTCAAGCGCTATATCCAGAAAGCCACAAGCCGCCGCCCCCTGATCATGCCCGTCATTCTCGAAATCTGACACATAGAGGCGAAAGCCGCTTCGAAGTGGTCAGACTTGGATACCCTCTGGCGCGACTGCCACGTCCTCCCCGCGTGTCTCGGCCTCGGCCGCTGATGCGATGACCGCGGCCGCTCCGGCCTGCGCGGCCGCCACCACCGCCTGCGCCCCCGCCACCGTCGCGGCCGAGACCGCCGCAGTCGATGTGCCTACAGTGTAGCCCGGTGCCGGCGCGCCCGGCAGTTTGTGCAGCCCGGCCAGATACGTCGTCACGTGATGCGCATAGGTTAGCTCCCAGGGCTTGAAGCCGCCATGCACCAGAATCTCCTCGCCCACATGCTGGTACAACGGTGGAAGCGGCACCTGCGGCACAGCATCCAGGAAGTTCACCACACGGCGGCAGATCGGAATCAGCGCGTCGAACTGCCCGGCAAAGTGCGGACTTGCCACACGCGGGCCGGCAAAGCTGTGCACCTCCGGCACCAAGCCTAACGTCGAGTTCTTCAGCAGGTCGAACGCGCACAGGATCGCCAGCGCGCCCCCCAGGCTGTGGCCCGTGATGATAATCCTCCCTACACCCGCGCACTGCCGCAGCAGCGACTCCACGCTGCCGCGAATATGCTCATACACCACCAGAAAGCCCATATGCACCATGCCCGCGTCGGGAAACGGAGCATAGAGCAGCAGCAGCGCTTCAAGGTCGTTTACCCAGTCCTGTAGATTTTGCGTGCCGCGAATCGCCACGATGGCCGTCTTGGCCGTCTCGTTCCAGGCCACCAGCCCAAAGATGCTGCTCTCAGAGATCATGTGATTTGCGAGCCGCTGCTGATCCGGGTTCGCCTGCGCCATTAACGGTGCCGCTTCTTGCGGATTCGCGTTGATTGTCCCCTGCAGCACGTAGCCCGTAGGCAAGCTCAACGGGGGCGTTGGGAGACTCATTACCGTGTAAGCCGACTGGGCGGCCGGATAAGCAAAGTCGATCAGAAAGGCAATCTCCTGCTGTAGTTCCTCTTGGGTCATGACGCTCATCGGTCTCTCCTGGATCAGTTCTTAGATTAGGTTGGTCACGTAGCCGCGCATCATGGCGCGCTCGGACGCGCCCACAGAGCAGGCGGACATCTGTGACGCGGAGACTCAAAACGGGCCCGGAAACAGAAGCGTACTACAAGCATTTGCGAAACGCAGCTATTCCTTTGCGCCAAACCGATAATCTCCCGCAAGGGACGCGAAAGATCAGCTGGCCACAGCCTCCTGAGCCTCCATCGCTTCGACAAAAAGCGGCGATCCGTATTCTTCCCCCTTCTCCGCCGAGTCTCCCAGACCGCACTGCGCCACGCGGATCATCATCTCCGCCGCCTGGACTCCCGTCGGAGAAGGGACAATCCCCAGTCTCCTTCCTTCGCGGAGCACCCGCTCCATCGCGCCGAATTGCCGCCTTGCAAACGCTCGCTGCAGCGCCACGCACAGCAGAAACGAAGCCGGCGGCACCTGCTCCGCGGTGTCCACTCGCTTAAGTTCGCGCATCCACGCCGCTTCAACTCCCTGCAGAGTCGCCATCACCGCCGCGCACACTCCGCCACGAGTGGCTTCAGCCGGTAGCCTGACAGGCGGCCGCCGCCCCGGCGCAAGGCACACCGCCGCCAGCAGCCCCATCGTGTACTTCCAGCTTCGATCGTCCGGCGGAGACGGTATCCTCATCACCACGCGAAATCCGAATGCCCCCGCGGCGCTCCAGCCTGTGCCCGTTAGCGGCCACGCCATCAGCACCTCGGCGGCCAATGCGTAATCTTCCTCCGCCAGGCACCGCGCCAGCATTCCTTCGGCTTCGGCCAGCAGCGTCTCCCGCGCCCGCGGCAGCGGCCGGGGATACAGGTTGAAGTCCCGCAACACCATCAGCGCGCGCGTAAAGCTACACATATCCTCTCTGGCCCCCGCCAGCAGATCCATCGTGCACGCCAGCGCGCAGTGCGCCATCTGCGCCCCCGCCCGCAGCCGGGGCAGGCCCTCCGGAAACAGCCAGCCCTGCTTTAACCACTCCCGCTCCAGCATCCGGTGCGGCATCCGCTCCCGCCCATCACTAGCCACCGCCGCCACACTCAGGTCCAGCATCGCATCAAAGTCAGGATCATAAAAATCCAGCCGGTTCAAACAGATGTGCGCCGTCGCGTGCTCCAGAGCCATTGCCGGTTCCAGGCATACCCGCCGCAGCACCCGCGGACTTCGGGCATGGCGTACGAGCAGCTTCGCCACCCGCTCGATGCGTGGCCCCACTGCCGCGTAGCTCGACACTTTCGATGCCGCCAACAGCAGCACCCCCGTGTTCGCGATCAACTGCTCGTCACTCGTTCCAGCCGGAAGCTCCTCATCCTCAGCCTCCAGCCGGCGCATGGCATCCTCCGCGCACGCCAGCGACTCGACCAGCCGCGCAACTAGCGCGTCCTCATCCCACAAAACATCCGCACTTTCGCCTTCACCCTTGTTGCTCAATGTCTTTGTCGACCTCATGGCACTCCCCCATTTTCGGACTAGAAGAAAACGCCCATATATCGCTCGGGGAGGTGCGCTCTCTCACCCATCGTGCAGCCCGCCCGCAAATCGTTGCACCTCATTGCTAGAATGACGCAGGAGAAGCCGAGTGAGCGCTCTTGTAACCCCGCCGGCAACGAATGGAGCCTTTGTCACCCTCGACGATATCCGCGACGCCCACGCGCGCATCGCCGGCGTCGCCGTCCGCTCCCGGCTTCATCGCCTCGACCTGCGCGGCTTGCCCTTCGCGCTCTACCTCAAGGCCGAAAGCGAGCAGCCCATCGGCTCCTTCAAGCTGCGCG
>CAXTWP010000017.1:0-10297 GCA_964247945.1 uncultured Acidobacteriaceae bacterium
GAGAAGCCCAACCCCATCTTCGCCCGCATGCTCCAGCAGGCCATCGGCGGCGTCGAAGGCGAGATTCGCGTCTGCTTCCAGTACTTCTTCCAAGCGTGGGGAGCACGTGGCCCAGCCAAGTACCGTGATATGCTGCTGCACACCGCGACCGAGGAGATGGGGCACATCGAGATGCTCGCCACCGCCGTCGCTCTCAACCTCGAAAAGGCCCCGGTTGAGCTCCAGGAAGAGGGCGCATCCGACCCCTTCGTCAACGCCATTCTGGGCGGCATGGACGCTCGTCACATCCTCTCCACCGGCCTCGCCGCCTACCCAGGCAACTCCAACGGAGTCCCCTTCGACATGTCTCACATCTACGCCAGCGGCAACATCGCCGGCGATATGTACTGCAACGTCGCCGCCGAAGCCACCGGCCGCACCCTTGCCTGCCGCCTCTACAACATGACCGACGACCCCGGCATGAAGGACATGCTTTCCTTCATGATCGCCCGCGACACCATGCACCAGGAGCAGTGGCTCGCCGTTCTTGAAGAGCTCGGCCCCTCCGCCCTGCCCATCCCCAACAGCTTCCCCCAGGCGGAGGAGAAGTCAGCCTACGCCTACAACTTCTTCATCAACACGGTGGACAAGCAGCCCGGCACCCAATCCGGCCAGCCCTGGAGCTCCGGCCCAGCGGTCGACGGCAAGGGCGAACACAGCATCTTCATCAACGAGCCGTTGGGCACCGAACCGAACCTTGGCTTCGGCCGCCCCGACACCTTCGGCCAGAAGGAACAGGCCATCGGCTCCCCCACCGGCATGGCCGAGAAGGTCAAGGACCTCGCCTCCCGTGCCGTCCACACCGTCACGCTCGACCGCTAGACGACAAGCCGCCGTGTACCGGAGCGCGTTCTCAGTGTGCTCCGGTACAGGGCTTTCACTTGAAGTCCGCGGCGTGGCCGACAGGCGCAAGCCGTCCTGTGCGAAAGTGAAGGAGTGCCCGCCACCACCAAGAGTCGTTCCCTTGGCTTCGCCGCCTGCGCCCTGGCCGGCGCACTCTGGGGCACCGGCTTCTTCTTCGGCAAGATCGCCCTCGCCGAGATGGGTTTCGCGCCCATGGTACTCTTCCGCTTCCTCTTCGGCGCGGTCGTGCTGCTGCCGCTGCTGCTCACGCACCCGCCGCGCTTTGATCGGCGGGAATGGAGTTTGCTGCTGGCGGCATCGTTCCTCGGTGTGCCGCTCCAGTTCCTGATCCAATTCTATGGCCTCTCGTTGACCACCGTCAGCCACGCCTCGCTGATGGTCGGAACCATGCCGGTCATCCTTGCCGTGGGCGCGGCCGTCTTCGCGCATGAGCGCATGGACGCGCTCGGCTGGCTGGCGCTTGCCGGGTCCACCTGCGGCGCGGCGCTCATCGCCCTCAGCGGCAAGCATGGCCGCCCCGGCGAAGCATCCCTGGCGGGCGATCTGCTGATCGTCGCATCGCTCGGCATCGCCCTCTTCTGGCTGCTCATCAACAAGCGCCTGATGGAGCGCCGTAGCCACATCGCCGTCACCGCCTACGGAGTCGTTCTCGGCACGCTGATGCTGCTGGTCTGGGTGCCCGTCCGCTACGGTCTGCCGCCGTTCGCGCATATCTCGTTGAAGGCCTGGCTGGCGCTTGCGGCAAGTGGAGTCCTCTGCACCGCCACCACCACCCTGCTCTGGAACTGGGGCATGACCCAGGTGCCCGCCTCACAAGCCGGTATTCTGCTTAATATGGAGCCGCTGGTCGGCGCGCTGCTCGGCGTCTTCGCCCTCGGCGAGCGGCTCGGCCCCGCCGCCTGGGCCGGCGGCGGCCTCATCCTTGCCGCCGCCCTCACCCTGACCACGCACAGCAAAACCCAAGTGCGCGAAGAGCTGCCCGTAACCTGAAAAACATGTCCATCCGCCGAGAAATCCCGCGCATGCTCCATCTCGCCCTGCCGCTCATCTTCGCGGAGCTGGGCTGGATGTCGATGGGCATCGTCGACACAGTGATGGTCGGCCACCTGCCCAACTCCGCTGTCGCCCTCGGCGCGGCGGCTTTGGGCCAGGTGCTTTACCACACGCTCGCCTTCGGGATCGGCGGCGTCCTCATCGGTCTGGACACGGTCCTCTCGCAGGCTTTCGGAGCCAAGCGCATCGACGATGCCAACCGCGCGCTTCAGCACGGCCTGCTGCTCGCCGCCGGTCTCAGCCTCGCCCTGATGCTCCTTACCGCCATACTGCCTCTGGGCATCGGTCGCCTCCATACCGACCCGGAAGTCCTCCGCCTCTCGATTCCTTTTCTCAACGCCCTCAACTGGGGCACGCCCGCGCTCTTCCTCTGGATGGTCCTCCGCCGCTACCTCCAGGCCTTCAACCACGTCCGCTCCATCGCCGTGACGCTTGTCTCCGCCAACCTCGTCAACATCCTCTTCAACTGGCTCTTCATCTATGGCCACACCTTCGGCCCGCTGCGCATCCCGGCCTGGGGCGTCACCGGTTCCGGCTGGTCGACGACGCTCTCCCGCGCTTATCAGGCCGGGCTGATGCTCGGCTTCCTCGTCTACTACCAGCGCAAGCACGGCTACGGCCTCTTCCAGACCAAGTGGCGCTACGATGGCGGGCGTATGCGCGAGTTGATCCTGCTCGGCCTGCCCGTAGGCGCGCAGATCTTCGTCGAGGTCTCCATCTTTGCCACGGTCACGGCCATCATCTCCACCTTCGGCGCGCTTCCGCTCTCCGGCCATCAGATCGCGCTCGACTGCGCCAGCTTCACCTTCATGGTGCCCATGGCGATCGCCACTGCCACCACCGTCCGTGTCGGCCAGGCCATCGGCCGCCGCGACGCACCGGGCGCGCGCGCCGCCGGCTGGGCGGGCATCCTGCTCGGCGGAGCCTTCATGCTCACGATGTCGGGTGTCTTCCTCGCCATGCCCCGCCCGATCGCCCGCGGCTTCTCGCCCGACCTGCGCGTCATCGCCGCCACCGTTCCCATCCTGAGCATCGTCGCCGTCTTCCAGCTCTTCGACGGCCTGCAGATCACCTCGACCGGCGCGCTCCGCGGCGCGGGGAACACCCGCGTCGGCCTTTACGTCCACTTCTGCTCCTATTGGGCCCTGGGCCTTCCCATCGGCCTGCTGCTCGCCTACAAGGCAAAGCTCGGCGCGGTGGGCCTCTGGAGCGGCCTCTGCTTCGGCCTGATCGTCGCCGGTGTGGCCCTCACCTTCATCTGGCAACGCACCACGCGGCAACTCGTCGCAATCATCGCCAGGTCCCGTGCCCCGGCTTGTTAGGGTTGCGACAGCCGGTGCAGCAGCACCGCCATTCGCTTCGCCTGCGCAGGCAGCGAGTCCAGCAGCACCGTCTCTCCTTCGGCATGTGCGCCGTCGCCCATTGCGCCGACGCCGACCAGCCCCGCCGGCACATACGGCGCGACAAAGGCAATGTCGCCCGCCCCGCCGAGCATCGGGTCCATCACCTCCTGCCGGCCAAGCCCCAACGCGGCGTTCACCTCGTTCAACTGCTTCACCAGCCCGCGCGATCCCTCCGTCTCCGCCATCGCCGGATAGCCCTCGCCAAAATCGATCGTCGCGCCCGTCTTCGCCAGATGGTCGCGGACAATGGCGCGCATCTTCGCCTCCACGCGCTCAGTCTGGTCGTTTGAAAGGGTGCGGATGTCGCCCTTCGCCAGCGCCACCGGCGGAATGACGTTGCTCTTGCCCGTCGCCGTCCCGCCCGTTTTGTCAGCGCCCTCAGCCGCAGTCGCTCCGCCCAGCACCAGACCGACGTTGAAGGTCAAACCCTTCTCCGGCAGTTCGCGCCGGAACTGGTCGAGGATACGGCTCAACTCGTAGATTGCCCCGTAGCCGAAGTGGTCGTTGAAGATTTGCGATGAGTGCCCACTCACCCCAGTCGTCTCCACCTTCCAGGTAAGCGAGCTGCGCCGGCTGATCCGGACCATATCGTGCCCCGAAAGGCGCGAACCGTTCTCGAACTCGAGCGCCACGTCCGCCCGCTTGCCCGCTACGATCATGTCGCGCCGGCTTACCTCCACGGGCTCGCCGTGCGCCTCTTCGTCTCCGCTCAGCACGATCGTGATCTCAGCTCTGTCCAGCGCGCCCGCCGCCTTCATTGCCTTCAGCGACGAAAGCATCACCACCAGCCCGCCCTTCATGTCGCACACGCCCGGTCTGGGTGCTCGTGTACCAGGTCGCCCGCCCGGCCAGCCACCGCCTGCATCGGGTTCCAGACCACCGTGAAACCCAACCCCTCGATCTGCGGCGCAATCACATCCTTCACCGCCACCACGCCCGGCAGGTTCATCGTGCCGCTGTTGATGTCGACGATCTTCTCAAGCAGCGCTGCGGCCGCCGCGGACTCAGCGTCGACTGCCTTCGCCATTGCTGTCTCCACGGGAGACAAGGTCTGCCCCCATGCGGAAGACACACCCGCCATTATCAGCCAAGCCACAAGCAAGATTCTCATGATGGCGGGAGCATATCACGTTGCGCTTGCCTGTCCGTTGCCGCGAGAGTTCACTCTACTGCTGCGGCGCGGGCTTACCCGCGATCTTATCGCCCACTTTCTCCGTGCCGTTGACAGTGCCGTGATAGGCCTTCTTACTGACATCGGCGGTCTTGTCGGCGGCCACCCTGGTGCCGTGCGCCGTGTCCTTCGCGGCGACCTTTGTGCCGTGGCCGACATCCTCACCCACAACTTTGGAGTCGCTTGCGGTGGTTTTGGCGGCCTTCTTGGTGACGTGCTTGGTCTTGTGGTAAGCCTTCTTGGTACCGGTGCTGACGCCGTGGCCGGCATCGGTGGCCGCACCCTTGGTCTCGCTGCCGGCGTTTTTCATATCTTGCTTGGCACCATCCTGCCCGGCCGCCGAAGAACTGGTAACCAAAGCAAGCGTGAGCGAAAGAGTAGCGGTGAGTAAAAGACTGCCGAAATGACGAAGCTGCATGGAAGATCTCCTGACCTGCGGTAGACGCTCTTCGATTCGTTGTAGTTCATTCCACGTTACTTACAAAGAAGTTATGACTCCATGCGGCAGGTAGTTAATGCAAGCCGACGGAAGCCACTAAATTGGCCCAGGTAAGGACGTTTCCTGTATAGTAGCAGCGATCTGGCGGAGAGGGTCGTCGCGCGATAAAACGCGATGTGGAAGTCTGGCCCAGAAAATTTGCCCTTGCTTGCAGCACCCTGCCGATCGGAAGAATGTTTATGCCTAACTATACCGGGTGCGCTTGCTGCGGAGACTGTTGACCTTATGGACGTAGCAACTTTCCCCGCCCTTCTACTCTTCTCCGGTACACAACTTACAAAGCTGGCGCCCGTCGACATCCTGATCCTGGCGCTCTACTTCGCGCTCGTCGTCTTCATCGGCTTCTACGTCAAGGGCCAGACCAACACCAGTGAGGAGTTCTTCCTCGCCGGCCGCGAGATGACCGCCTGGGTCGCCGGCCTGAGCTTCGTCTCGGCAAATCTGGGGTCGCTCGAGCTGATGGGCTGGGCCGGCTCCGCCTACCAGTACGGCATCCTCGCCGCGCACTGGTACTGGCTCGGCGCGATCCCCGCCATGCTCTTCCTCGGCATCGTGATGATGCCCTTCTACTACATCTCGAAGACGCATTCGGTCCCCGGCTATCTTCATCTGCGTTTCGGCGACGGCGCGCGCGCGGTCTCGGCCATCTCCTTCGCGCTGATGACCATCCTGATGTCCGGCGTCAACATGTACGCCATGGCCGTCGTCATGCAGACGGTGCTCGGCTGGAACATCACCTTCTCCATCTGGATCGGCGCGGGCACGGTCGCGCTCTACGTCATGCTCGGCGGCCTGCGCTCGGCCATCATCAACGAGGTGCTGCAGTTCGTGCTGATCTGGGCCGGCGCGGCCATGATCCCCATCCTCGGGCTGATCGAGGCGGGCGGCTGGTCGAACCTCAAAAAGCAGATCGCCGTCAACGTCGGCACCAGCGACTATACCCACCTGTGGACCACCCTCGGCCACTTCAAGGACAACCCCATGGGCGTCCACTGGACCGGCATGGTCTTCGGCCTCGGCTTTGTGGTGGCCTTCGGCTACTGGACCACCGACTTCCTCGTCGTCCAGCGCGTCCTCAGCGCGAACAACCTGCGCGCCGCCAAAATGGCTCCCGTGATCGGCGCGGCCTTCAAGATGGCCGTCCCCTTCATCGTCATCGTCCCCGGCCTGCTCGCGCTGGCGGTGCTCAAGAATCCCGACGGCAGCATGATGCATCTCGTCTCCGGCTCGCTCGCCAAGGCCACCGGCCAGCACAGCTACGACGAAGTCCTCCCGCTGATGCTGATCCGGTACTGCGGCCCGGGCCTGCTCGGCCTCGGCATCACCGCCCTGGTCGCCGGGTTCATGTCCGGCATGGCTGGCAACGTCAGCGCTTTCTCCACCGTCTGGACCTACGACATCTACGGCGCCTTTATCAACAAGAAGGCGTCCGACAAGCACTACGTCGCCATGGGCCGCTGGTCGACCGTCATCGGCATGCTCGTCTCGATCATGACTGCCTACCTCGTCATGAACGCCAACAGCATCATGGACTACGTGCAGGCGCTCTTCTCCTTCTTCATCGCGCCGCTCTTTGGCACCGTCATCCTGGGCATGATGTGGAAGCGCGCCACGCATTGGGGCGGCTTCTGGGGCCTCCTTTCGGGCACCGCCGCATCCATCGGGATGTTCACCTGGGTACAGCTCAAACCGTACGCGCTGCGCTACATCGCCATGAGCCCCGACGCCCGCCCCATGGCCGAGAACCTCTATCGCGCCCTGTGGAGCTGGATCATCTGCGTCGTCGTCACGGTCCTCGTCAGCCTCGTCACCAAGCCCGCGCCCCGCGAAGAGCTTGCCGGCCTCGTCTACGGCATCACGCCCATCCCCGACGATGGCGCAAAGACCCTCTGGGAGAAGCCCGTCTTCTGGGCAATCGTCGTCATCGTCGTCTTCTTCGCCCTCAATCTCATCTTCTTCTAAGGAATATCGATGTCCGAAACGCGCGACCCACACAAGGAACTCTCCATCTGGTTCTTCTGCGGCATCCTGATGCTGGGCTACGGCCTCGTCCTCGCCGCCACCGGCGTGATGGAGCTGCACAACCCACCGCCCAACGAGATCCTGCTGCCCTGGCTTCAGCCGCTGCATCCCACGCTGTGGTGGGGCGTCTTCCTCGCGGTCTGCGGGCTGTTCTACACCGTCCGCTTTCGCCCCGGCAAAGGCTAGCCACCCCATCTTTGCTCTTGCTTTTCTTGTTGTCCTTCCCGAAGGGAATCTGCGTTCGCCAAATTTGGCGTCACCATGAAAATGATTCCCTCGCAGCGCCAAAGGCGCGAAACATATCAGCCTAGGCCGAAGGCCTAGGTAAGACACAGAAGAAACGACAAAGGGCTGAAGGCCCGACACATAGGAGGAGATAGGAATGCCGAAGCAAATGACAATGGGCATAATCGTCGGCAACCGGGGCTTCTTCCCCAGCCACCTGGCCACCAGCGGACGCCTCGAAATGATCGCCGCCCTCGAAGCCGCGGGCATGACGCCCATCGTGCTCACGCCCGAGGTCACCGCCCACGGCGCGGTCGAGACCTACGAAGACGCCAAGAAGTGCGCCGCGCTCTTCAAGGCCCACGCCGCCGAGATCGACGGCATCATCATCACGCTGCCGAACTTCGGCGAAGAGCGCGGTCTCGCTGACGCCCTCCGCCTCGCCAACCTCCAGGTCCCCGTCCTCATCCAGGCCACACCCGACTCCCCCGGCAAGATGTCCATCGCGTTCCGCCGCGACTCCTTCTGCGGCAAGATGTCCATCTGCAACAACCTGAAGCAGTACGGCATCCCCTACACCCTCACGCGCCTGCACACCGAAGCCCCCGGCTCGCCCGAGTTCCAGGCCGACCTCCAAGAGTTCGCCGCCGTCTGCCGCGTCGTCAAAGGCCTTAAAAACGTCCGCCTGGGCGCGATCGGCGCGCGTCCCACCGCCTTCAACACCGTCCGCTACTCCGAGAAATTGCTCGAACGCTCCGGCATCACCGTCGAGACGCTCGACCTCTCCGAGGTGATGGGCCGCATTGGCCGCACCCCGGACAACGACGACGCCACCCAGGCCAAGCTCGCCACCATCAAGAAGTACATCCCCGTCGGCTCGACCCCCGAGGCCGCGTTGCTCAAGATGGCCAAGCTCGGCGCCGTGATCGACGGCTGGATGGCCGCCAGCGACCTCATCATCTCCGCCGTCCAGTGCTGGACCTCCATCGAAGAGTACCTCGGCATCGTCCCCTGCACAGTAATGTCCATGATGAGCGAAAACCTCATCCCGTCGGCCTGCGAGGTCGACGTCCTCGGCACCCTCTCCATGTACGCCCTCACCCTCGCCAGCGAAACCCCCTCCGCCCTGCTCGACTGGAACAACAACTACGGCGACAACCCCGACAAGGCCGTCTGCTTCCACTGCTCCAACCTGCCCAAGCACTTCTTCCGCGAGGGCGTCAAGATGGACTACCAGCTCATCATCGCCGGCACGGTCGGCAAGGAGAACACCCACGGAACGCTCGACGGCACCGTAAAGGCCGGCCCGATGTCCTTCGCCCGCTTCTCCACCGACGACTTCGAAGGCAGGATCACCGGCTACGTCGGCGAGGGCGCCTTCACCGACGACCCGCTGAACACCTTCGGCGGCGCGGGCGTCGTCGAAATCCCAAAGATGCAGGAGCTCCTCCGCTTCATCTGCGAGCACGGCTTCGAGCACCACGTCGCCGCCAACTTCTCCATCACCGCCGCTCCGGTCTACGAAGCCGCCACCAAATACCTCGGCTGGAAGATGCACCGGCATAGGTAATTCGCAACGCGTTCATGGTTCTGCGATACCCTGAGTTACTGCCATGACGACGACCAAACGCAGCCCCGCCAAAAAGCGTTTAGCCACCAAGGCCGCCGAACCCGCGATCCAGAACCTCTTCTTTTCGCGCGACGAATCCTGGCTCAAATTCAACCAGCGGGTGCTGGAAGAGGCGCAGGACGCGACCAACCCGCTGCTCGAGCGGGTCAAGTTCCTTGCCATCACCGCCAGCAATTTGGACGAATTCGTGGAAATCCGCGTCGCCGGCATCCTGCAACGCATTGAGGATGGCTACAACCAGGCACAGGCCCCCGATGAAGGCGGGCTGACGCCGCAGGAACGATTGGACGGTCTGAGCGTCTCCATGGAGACCTTCGTCAAGGAGCAGTACCGCTGCTGGAACGAGCAGCTCATTCCCGCGCTCAAAGCCGAAAGGATTCGCGTACTCAAGTGGAAAGAACTCAACGAGGACGCCCGCGCCCACGCGCTCACCTTCTACCAGAATGAGGTCGACCCGCTCCTGACTCCGGTCACCATTGATCCCTCGCACCCTTTCCCGCGCGTCTTAAACAAGGCGCTGTGTATCGCACTGCTGCTCCGCTACAAGCGAAAGGCGCCCACGACCGCCGCCACCGCCGCGGCGACGGGAGAGATCAAGCGCGGCAAGGTGCTGGGAGTCGTTACGGTTCCGCGTTCCCTGCCCCGGTTGGTCCCGTTGCCGGCGGCGGATGGCGCAGCCGACTTCATCCTGCTGCACGATCTGATCGAATCGCAGGTCGAGCGCATGTTCCGCGGGTACGAGGTGCTCGCGCGCTCCGCCTTTCGCGTCACGCGCAACAGTACCCTCTATTTGCAGGAAGAAGAGTCGCGTTCCGTGCTCGAAAGCGTACGGTCGGAGCTGCACAATCGCCGCAAGGGCGACGCCGTTCGCCTGGAAATCGAAAGCTCCGCGACGGAAGAGATCGTGGAGCGGCTGCGCGTCAATTTCGAGCTGGACCCCTGGCAGGTCTTCCGTACCGACGGCCCCGTGAATCTCTCGCGCCTGATGAATCTCACCTCGCTGGTCAAGCGCGCGGACTTGAAGTATCCGGAGTTCAAGTCGCACCACTATAAGCTCCGTCCCAAATCGCTCGACCTCTTCGATGACCTGCGCGCCGCCGACATCCTGCTTCATCACCCCTTTGATAGTTACGCTACCGTGGAAGACTTCATCGAGGCCGGCGCGATGGACTCCGCCGTCATCACCATGCGCCAGACGCTTTACCGCACCAGCAAGGATTCGCCCATCTTCCGCGCCCTGATTGAGGCAGGCCAGAGCAAGGACGTCACCGTCGTCGTCGAACTCATGGCCCGCTTCGACGAGGACTCCAACATTCGGTGGGCTCGCGAACTCGAGGACGCGGGTGTCGGCGTCTACCACGGCATCCTGGGTCTGAAGACCCATTGCAAAC
>CAXTWP010000017.1:10307-10811 GCA_964247945.1 uncultured Acidobacteriaceae bacterium
GTCCGCCGCGATCCCGACGGCGTCGTCCGCCGCTACGCCCATCTCGGCACCGGAAACTATAACCCCGTCACCTCGCGTTTCTATACCGACATCAGCCTGCTGACGGCTCGGCCGGAGATCACGGCGGCGGTCCAGTCGGTCTTCAACTATCTCACGGCCGAGTCCGAGCAGGAGACCTACGAGCCGCTGCTGGTCGCCCCGCTCACCATGGCCGAGTGCTTCATCACCATGATCGGCCGCGAGGCCGACCACGCCAAGGCCGGACGACCGTCCGGCATCGTGGCAAAGGTAAACGGCCTGCTAGACCGCGGTACCATCGAAGCACTTTATGCCGCGTCACAAGCCGGTGTGGAAATCGATCTGATCGTACGCGGAATGTGCTCGCTGCGACCTGGGGTAAAAGGCTTGAGTGAGCGCATCCGCGTTCGTTCGATCGTTGGCAGGTACCTGGAACACAGCCGCATCTTCAGCTTCGTCAATGACGGCAAGCAGGACATCTACTGC
>CAXTWP010000017.1:10821-13822 GCA_964247945.1 uncultured Acidobacteriaceae bacterium
TCTACTGCGGCAGCGCGGACTGGATGGCGCGCAACCTCCATGAGCGCTGCGAGGTCGTCTTCCCATTGCGGGACGAATTGCTGGCCAAGCGGCTCCGCGATGAGGTGCTCGGCGCGTATCTGAAAGACAACACCAAGGCGCGCCTGCTCCAGCCCGACGGGACTTACGTGCGCGCCACGCGCGAGGGCAAGCCTTTCAGCGCGCAGGAACACTTCATGGCCTTGGCGCAGGGTTTGAGCGAGCAGAGCACGGCATTGACTCCCGCAAAGAGGCCAGTCTCTCTGTAAGAGATCCGAAGAAGGGAGCCTCACATGGATGAGGCCCCCCCGGTTCGAACTGCCCTGCTGTTAGTGCAGGGTAAGCGTGATATTGACGCTGTTGGTGATTGAACCGGTGACACTGTCCGTGCCGATCAGGGTGACTGTGTACGTTCCAGCCGGAACGTTGACTCCGGTCGGTCCGCTTGTCCCACCACCACCGCCGGTATTGGAGCTGGAACTGCCGCACCCCATCGCCGAAGCCAGCAGGGCAAAAGCTAAAAGGCTGAATAGCACGGACGGCAAGCGTCTCCGCCGCGTACCGCGCAACCCAAACAGCAGCAGACCCGCGAACGACACCCCGGCCCCCGCAGCCAGCATACTGATCCTGCTGTCCGACAGTCTTCCGCCGCCGCCCTTTACGGCCGGCGTAACGGAGTTGGTGGAGATGCTAAAGGTGCTGGTCGCCGTTGTGGCACCGCCCGGGGAAAAAGTCACTGATGCTGGATTGAAGACCACCGAAGCGTCGTTGAGAAGCGTCTGGGACGTAGCGGTCGCATTCAATACGACCGTACCCGCATATCCTCCCATGGCCGTGATCGTCACCGTCGAGGTCCCGATCGCACCGCTGGCGATCGAGATGTTCGGCGCAGCCAGCGTGATCGTCGGATTGGTGACCGTAAGGCTCGCTGCCGCTGAAGTAGAGGGACCGAAGGTGCTGCCCCCGCCTGACGTGCCGCCGCCGTTGAAGGTGGCCGTGATGCTGTCCGCACCCGTCGGGAGTGCAGCCGAGGTCACGTTGAGCGTCAGCAAGGCGGTTCCCGTCGACCCTGTGACGGAGAGGTTTACCGTTCCCAGGCTGACGCCGTTCGCGGAGAGAAACGTTACACTGCCCGCCAGGGTGCCCGCGGCCGCCGACGAGACGTTGGCGGTCAGCGTCAGCGATCCTCCCACAGCAACCGTGCTCTTGTTGAGAGCCAGTGTCGTGGAAGTGGCTGCTGGAACAGGGTTGCTCGCGATTGTAACGGTGACTGTGGCTGTCGACGTAGAGCCGTAGTAGTTTCCATCGCCGGAGTAGACCGCCGCTACGGTGTGAGGCCCACCTGTAACGAACGTGGCCGTAAACGTTGCCGAACCGGTGCCGGTCAGAGTCACCGTTGTCCCGGTAGCGGCGCCATCAACCGTAAATACGACATTGCCCGTGGGCGGTGTCGTTAGGTTGCTCGCGCCGATCGTCGCGGTAAAGCTGACGGTCTGGTTAGTCGAAGGTGCCGACGGTGTATAGGTCAAGGTGTTCGTCGTAGAGGTGAGAGGAACAACGCCCGCAAGCGCGCTGGCGAAGTTGTTCGCGTCAGGCGCCCCCAGGCCGGTTACAAGGTCATACCCCGAGCCCGCAGTGTAGCCCATCGAGCCGCCGCTGCAGCCCACATCCGATGCCGCCACCACGCAGGGCACGATATTCGTCCCTGTGGTGATGTCATGAAAGGCGCTGGCGTACTTGGTCCCGTTCGAGGCAAGCGTATACATCGACGGGTTCAGGTTGCCCTGCACCGCTCCGAGCTTTTGTTCCGTCAGCGCCAGAATACCCGCAAAGCTGGGCGCGGCCACCGAGGTGCCGCCGTACACGTTGAAGTAGCCGTTGCTGCCTGCGCAGCTCGAATCGATGCAAACCAGAAACCCGTCATGGTTTGGGTCGGCGCTGAGGGCTATGTCCGGCACGTCGCGCTTGCCATCGGTGGGGATACCGGGTACGTTGCTCTGCCAGGACGGTTTGGGCCACAACGAGCTGACGCCGCCGCCGCTGGCCGAAAGCCCCGTGTTGGTGATCGCCGTCGCCGTCGTCGGCGTATCGTTCCAGGTGCTCGAAGGAATATAAAGGCCCAGTTCGTTGCCGAAGTTGTTGTCGTTGGTCGTGGCCCAATACGTCGAATTACTCGTCAGATCGCCGCTGAACGACGTGCCACCGACACCGGTGACGTAGGCGCTCGACGCCGGGTATGAAACCGCCAGCCCCCGCGTGGCGGAATAGTTGTTTGTCGAGACAGTGGTGTAGTCGCAGCCCGCCGCGCCCTGGTCTCCGGAGGAATTCAGGATGGTTTGGCCCTGCGCGTTCGCCTGTTTGAACCAGCCCTCGTACATCGCGTAGTCGGAGGCGGTGTCGTCGGCCTCGCACGAGCCATAACTCAAGCTGATAATCGGGATCGGCTTGCCGCTGACCGTGTAGCTCTGAATCGTATACTGCAGCGCATCGAAGACGCCGTTGGCGCTGGTGCTGCCCGTGTAGATGAAGTAGATCGGCGCACTCGGAGCCACGGCCCCGGACCATTCCAGATCGAGCTCCGATTCGCTCAGGTCGTTGGTATTCGTGACCGCCGTCCCGGTGCCAGGCTCCAACACCATGATGGGCATGTTGGAGGTAGAGAGCCCAAAGGCGCTCCGAAAGGCACTAATATCCGCCGCGAACACAGCCGATTGGCCCATCACCGCTATCGGATACGCGGTGCTGCCGTTGAAACCGGCGTTGTACAGCGGGGTTACATCGTAGATCTTCGCGAAGTCCTCGGGAGCGACGTACTCGTTCGGCGGGTTGCCGCCATCGGTGGCTGCCGGTGTCAGACCGGCCGAACGGGCACCCACCGCGTAAGGCACCACCTTGTCGCCGACGCGGGCGTGGGCCTTCAGGCGAAAGTTATTCAGCCCGCGTATGCCGGCGAGCGTACCCGCCAAAGCAGCCGGCACGGAGG
>CAXTWP010000017.1:13832-18519 GCA_964247945.1 uncultured Acidobacteriaceae bacterium
GTTCCGTAAAAATGAATGGCGTTGCGGCTGGAAGCGACCCGATCCACGGTAACGCCGCGCGACTGCAGCCACGCCGTGACCGCCCCCAGATCGCTGTCGCTCATGCCGAACTGCTCACCGAACTGGGCCGGACTCAGCCATTGGTGATAGCTCGGCGAAGCGGGGTCTTGCTGCGCCTTCAGCAAGGTATCGAGGGCTGCCTGCTGCGCGGCTGAAAGAGCAAAGTTGAGCGACAAGCCGGACAGCTGACTCGCCCCGTTCAGGCGACCGTTGTCGACCGACCGCTTCGTCAGCGGATGGATATGACCGGTCAGCGCCACCGTGGAGCTGTCGGCGATCGCGCCCACGATGCGGTCGGGCGTGGCGGCGTACAGGCCAGTCGCTCTCAAGGTGAAGATTAAAAGCGCAAGAAGAAGAAGAGGAAGGCCTGAACGGCTACGCATGTGTCGGTTCCCTGTAGGGTGGTGCCATATCGGTTACCGTGATCCGAGAAGAATGGTGACTCGGGGGCACGAACTTCATCACGCCAGCTCAATGTACAGGGTTAGACCTGCTAAGGGATAAAAAGTTGCGACGTGATTTCATGACGGTACCGACGGCACTCTGTCATACCCAAAAAGAAACCGCCCGGACGCTTGCCCGGGCGGTTCAGCTCGAACCGCCATTTAGAGGCTGTACCGCCCCGCCGCGATGCAGTGCTTCGCTACCTGCCGCCCCAGGGCGATGGTGTCCGCCGGTTCATGGTTCGCAAGCCGGCGCAGGATCGCCATCTGTGTCCGCGCCGCGTCGCCCTCGGTCACTGCGGCGATGATCTTCTGCGACGATCGCTCGATCGTCTCGAAGGCCTTCGCCGCGTAGATGCGGGCCATGGCGATGGCAGTTGCGCCCGCCGTGGTGCCCGCCATCTTCTCCGCCCGCAGCACCGCCGACTCCATCGCAAACACTTCGATGATGCAGTCCGCGATAGCCCCCATCACCTCCTGCTCGTCCGAGAGCGCCGCCATGTACTTCTGGGTCGCCGCGCTCGCCGCGAACAACGTCAGCTTTTTAGCGGCCGCCAGCAACTGGAACTCGGCGGCAAGTTCGCCTCCAACCTCCTCCTTCGGCGAAGGCCCAGCCATTACCTCATCCATCAGGCCCTTCATCGCCGGCATCAGCGCAAGCTTGCCGCTCATTGCCGCCTTCATCAGTTGCCCCGTGATAATCAGCCGATTGATCTCGTTGGTTCCCTCAAAGATGCGGTTGATGCGCGCGTCGCGATACGCTCGCTCGGCCGGGTACTCCTCCACAAATCCGTATCCCGCGAAGATCTGCAGAGTCTCGTCCACCACCGTATCCAGCATCTCCGACGCCCATACCTTCACAATCGAGCACTCGACCGCGTATCCCTTGATCGCCTTCTGAATCGCGGCGGTATCCTTCCCGTCTACCCCTTGCAACGCGGTGTCGACCAACCCGACAGTCCGGTAGCAAAGCGCCTCACCGGCAAAGATCAATGCCGCCGACTCGGCGATCTTCTCCTGGATCAGCCCGAACTCCGCGATGGACCTTCCGAACGCCTTCCGTTCCTTCGCGTACTGGATGCCCTGGTTGAGGTTAGAGCGCGCCGCCCCGACAGCGGCGACGCCCAGCTTATAGCGCCCAATATTCAGAATATTGAACGCGATACTGTGTCCTTTGCCCACCTCGCCCAGCAGGTTTTCGCGCGGAATCACGCAGTTGGTCAGGATCAGGGGACAGGTCGAGCTGCCGCGAATCCCCAACTTGTGCTCCTCCTTGCCGACTTCAAATCCCGGCGTTCCCTTCTCCACCAGAAAGGCCGTAAGCCGTTCTTTGCCGGCATCCTTGCCCTCGGTGATCAGGCACCTGGCGAAGATGGTGAAGATGTCCGCGAAACCCGCGTTGCTGATCCACATCTTCTCGCCGTTCAGCGTATAGGTCGTACCGTCCTCCGACAGCACGGCACGCGTCCGGGCACTCACCGCGTCCGAGCCCGAGGTCGACTCCGACAGCGCATACGCGCCGACAAACGTCCCGTCCGCCAGCTTCGGCAGGTACTTCCGCTTCTGCGCATCCGTCCCATACCAGACCAGAGGCAAAGTCCCGATTCCCGTGTGGGCTGAAAACGCCACCGAGAAGCTCCCTTGCCTGGCGATGTTCTCGGCGACAATGGCCGAGGTGACCTTGTCCATCTCCACGCCGCCGTACTCCTCCGGGATGTCCACCGAGGTCAGCCCCAGGTCTGCGGCGTCCTTCAACAGCCGTCGCGTGACGGAAAAATCCTTCGCCTCGATCGCATCCGTGGCGGGCATGATCTCGTTCGTGGAAAAGTCATCCGTCGTCTGCGCAATCTGCCGGTGCTCCCCGGTAAAGTCCTCGGGAAAGAAACAGTCGGCGGGCGACGGGTTGTCGATCAGAAACGAGCCGCCAGAGATGATCTTGGCGGCGACGGGGGGAGGTGCAATCATTGTAGCCATGGTGTTACCTCACTAGTTGAGCTTTTTGCTTGTTTTTTCAAACAAAGATGTAATAAGGATGTGCGGCAATGAGCACTAGCAAAAGAGTAGCTATCCCTGTTGCTGATAAGAACTGTGTCTGCTTGGTCGAGAAATATACGAATTGTACGAGCACTGCGACCACTGGCAACGATCCAAACAAGGCACTTACACCTGAGACTACAGAACCGACTCGACGGTCAACTGATATAGACACTGACCCAATCAATATTCCCAAAGCAGATACCAGGGACGGCAGGAGATAGCGCCAGCCAGCTCCAGATTTAAAGAAAAATCCTACCGAAATTACGGCCACGCTAAACGCGGTAAGTGCCGTGACAAGATACCCCGCTAGAGCGGCGTTTCGTGATAATGGCATCAGTTCAGCGCCTCAAAGATTCCCTGCCAGCGGTGCTGGACATCGGTTTGCGCTCGCCGAGAAAACAAGTTCCGACACATAAACTCTACTGAATGGCCATTCATTCCGTCAAGCGAAACCCGGTATTCCGCACACACCATCCGCTGAAAGTGGTTCGCGTATGGTTAAGATCAGTGAAGGCAGGTGGATGGATGGTTGGTGTACGCGGTTGGATGACGGCAGCTTTGTTGATAAGTATCTCCTGCGCGGCATTTGCCCAGGACCTCGCCAGTTTCGAGAAACGCACCACCGTCAAAGTTCTTCCCAACGGCCTGACCCTCCTCATCTGCGAGCGCCCCGAAGCGCCCGTCTTCTCCTTCTTCACTGAGGTCGACGCCGGCTCTGCCGACGACCCCCAAGGTGCCTCAGGCCTCGCCCATATGTTCGAGCACATGGCCTTCAAAGGATCGACTGAGATCGGCACCACCGACTATCCCGCCGAAAAGCTGGCCCTCGCCAAAGTCGAAACCGCCTACGCCGCCTACGACGCCGAGTTCCGCAAGCGTGTCGGCCAGGACGCGGCCAAGCTCGCCACCCTCAAGAAGACTTTTGAAGACGCCCAGTCCGAAGCCCAAAAATACGTCATTCCCAACCAGTTCTCCGAGATCGCCGAGCAGAACGGAGCCGTCGGCATCAACGCCTCCACCTCCGAGGATTCCACGCAATACTTCTGGGCGATGCCCTCGAACCGCCTCGAACTCTGGGCTTATCTCGAAAGCCAGCGCATCGCCCATCCCGTCCTGCGCGAGTTCTATAAGGAGCGCGACGTGGTCAACGAAGAGCGCCGGATGCGCATCGACTCCGCCCCCACCGGTCGCATGATCGAGCAGTTCCTCGCCGCCGCCTACGTCGCCCACCCTTACGGCCGCTCTGGCGTCGGTTGGGAGAGCGAAGTCACGCAGATCACCGCCACTGAGGCCGAAGCCTTCCACCAGAAGTACTACGTCCCCGCCAACATCGTTATCGCCGTCGTCGGCGACGTGAAGGCCAGCGAGACCATGCCGGTCCTCGAAAAATACTTCGCCCCCATCCCCGCCGGGCCCAAACCCGAAGCCATGACCACCGTCGAACCCCCGCAGCGCTCCGAGCGCTCCGTCATCCTCCGCGACGCCGCCCAGCCCTTCTACATCGAGGGCTACCATAAGCCCGACTACCGCGACCCCGACGACGCCGTCTACGACGCCATCTCCGACATCTTCTCGAACGGCCGCACCGCCCGCCTCTACCGCTCGCTCGTACGCGACCAGCGCATCGCCCAGACCGCCGCCGGCTTCTCCGGCTTTCCCGGCGAAAAGTTCCCCGGCATGTTTGCCGTCTACGCCGTCCCGCTCCCCGGCCACACCGACGACGAGATGCGCGCCGCCATCGAAAAAGAGCTCGACCGCCTGAAGAACGAAGACGTAACCGACTCCGAACTCGACCGCTTCCGCACCCGCGCCAAGGCCGACATGCTCCGCGGCCTCGGCGACAACGACGGCCTCGCCCACTCGCTCGCTGAATATCAGCTCCGCTTCGGCGACTGGCGCCAGATGTTCCGTGACCTCGACAAGATCGACAAGGTGACCAAAGCCGACATCCGCCGCGTCGCCAACAAGACCTTCGTCGAAAGCAACCGCACCAGCGCCCGCATCGAAACCATTACCGCCCCACCCGCCGCGCCAAGCTCAGGAGGTGCGAAATGACCCGTTTTTCTAGGTTGTCATTCCCGAAGGGAATCTGCGTCTTCCTCGCCGCGGCCACCCTCATCGCCCAAACCCCCCAGCCCTGGAAGACC
>CAXTWP010000018.1:0-10948 GCA_964247945.1 uncultured Acidobacteriaceae bacterium
CGTCAGCTCCGCTGATCTGGTCAGCCGGTTCGAGGCCGTCTTGACCGCCGCCCAGATCGCAACCCACTATGCCGCCCAGGAAAAAGTCGATCGCATCCTCGCCCAGGGTTTTGCCGAAATAGGCCAACGTGCACGGGCAAGCGGAACCGACGAGTTCGCCACGGTCGCGTTCCTCCAGGAAGCGATGCGGCGTGAAGGTCTGCTCTGGGAGCACGGGCCCAACGTTAGCTGCGGCCCCAACAGCGCCGACTCCCACTACGAACCAACTGCGGATCGCTCCCGCCCCATCCGCCGCGGCGACTTTGTCCTGATCGATATCTGGGGCCGGCTCGACCAGCCCGGCTCCTGCTGGTACGACATCACCTGGACCGGCGTCGTCGACCGCGAGCCTACGGAGCGAGAGCAACTCATCTTCGCCATAGTTACGGGAGCACGCGACGCAGCCGTAGCCGCCGTGAAAGACGCTTACGCATCCGCCACGCCCATCGCCGGATGGCAAGCGGACGATGCGGCCCGCAACGTGATCCGCGATGCAGGCCTTGCAGAGTGGTTCACCCATCGCACCGGCCATAACATCGGCACAGACCTGCATGGTAACGGGGCGCACCTGGACAATCTGGAAACCCATGACGAACGGCTGCTGCTGCCGAACACCTGCTTCTCCGTCGAACCGGGACTCTATTTTCCAGGCGAGTTCGGCATCCGCAGCGAGATCAACATGGTGACACGGCAGGGGCGGGCGGTCATCACAGGCCGCATGCAGACAGGGCTCGTCCGCATCTGAGCGCAACGCTGCAACTGCTATCATGAACAAAGAATGGCAACGAATGTACAAGCGGTCCCGCTCCGCCAGGGACGCTCGACCGTATCTCCTCTATTGATCCTGCTTGCCGGCTGGCTGGTGCCCGGGGCGGGGCATTTTCTGCTTGGAAAATGGGTGCGGGGCTTGCTGCTGCTGACCTCGATCCTGGCCATGTTCGGCATCGGCCTGGCGCTTCAGGGCAAGGTCTACGGCCCCAACTCCGTTGAGCTTCTCGACATCCTCAACTTCGCGGGCGACCTCGGCAGCGGGCTGCTGTACTTCATCGCGCGTACCACGGACCTTGGTGCTTCCTCGGTGCTCACGGCGGTGGCGGACTATGGTAGCAAGTTCATCGTCGTCGCGGGGCTGCTGTACTTCATCTGCGCGGTCGACGCCCATTCGCTCGCCTCTGGGAGAAAGCCCTCATGACTCTCTCCCATTTCAGCGCCATGGTGCTGTTCGCGCTGTTCTGCTCGGTCGTGTTCGGCATTACGCAGCGCTCGCAGCCTGACCGCATGATACGTTTCGGAGCGTACTGCTTTGTCTTGTTTGTCGGCGGCACCATCGCGGCCGGCTGGGCGATGTGGCTGATCAAGCACTGACGATTGCTACGACAAAACGAAGAAGGCACCCTTACCGGGTGCCTTCTTTTTTGCGTTGGCTTGGATCTACGGCTCGGCATTCGGATCGGGCGCTTCGCCTGGAGCCTGCTCTTCCATCTGCTTCTGCAATTCTTCGCGCTTCTTCTCACGAGCTTCCGCACGCTTCTGCGCCTTCTCGTTCAATTCCTGCTCGGCGCCAAGCAATTCGATAAACGCCATCTCGGAGGCATCGCCCTTACGCGTCCCGGTGCGAATGATGCGGCAGTACCCGCCCGGCCGTGTGCTGTAGCGCGGTGCGACGACATTGAAAAGCCGGTCGACCGACTCCGGCGTCATCAGATACGAGAGCGCCTGGCGCCGCGCATGAACGGTGCCGCGCTTGCCCAGCGTAATCATCTTCTCGACCAGCGGCCGCGTGGCCTTGCACTTGGTAATGGTGGTTTCGACGCGATCCATCAGAATGATGGAGGTGACCAGATTCCGCAGCATGGCACGGCGGTGGCTGGTATTTCGTCCTAGTTTGAATCCTGCATTGCGGTGACGCATGGCGGCATGATCTCCTTCGGCTCGGCTTTGCCGTGAGCCGGTTACTGCAAAGTAGCGGGAACTGAGTTCGCGCAGGTGATACGTGAGGCAGAGCCTCATGGTGCATTAAGCAAGGGCGGTGAAGGTCTTCACCGCCCCCTGTGCTTAGAAGTTTTCCGGCTCGTTGGTGATGGCAAGGTCAAAGTCGTCCTCTTCATCCTCATCGAGGTCGTCGTCCTCATCGTCGTCGTCAAAATTGCCGAAGCTCGCCGCAAGCGTCGCCGCCGGCAGCACGGAGGTGGGGCCGGGCTGCGGGTTGCCGTTCTCGTCGATCTTCATGCCGAGCGACAGGCCCATCTGCGCCAAAATCTCCTTGATCTCGTTGAGCGACTTACGGCCGAAGTTCTTGGTCTTCAACATCTCGGCTTCGGTCTTCTGGATCAGCTCGCCGATCGTGGCGATGTTGGCGTTCTTCAGGCAGTTGTAGCTGCGCACCGAAAGCTCAAGCTCCTCGACCGAGCGGTTGAGGTTTTCGTTCCGGATCGACGGGCCATCGTGCAGCCCATCGTGGCCGGCCTCCATCTCCTCCTCGAAGTTGATGAAGATGGTCATATGGTCCTTCAGCAACTTAGCCGAAAGCCCGAGCGCATCGGCCGGAAGCACCGTGCCGTTCGTCCAGATCTCGATCGTCAGCTTGTCGAAATCGGTGATCTGACCCAGACGCGCCGCCTCCACCAGGTAGTTGACCTTGCGGACGGGCGAGTGGACCGAATCGACCGGAATGAAACCGAGGCCGAGGTCGCCGTCGAAGTTTTTGTCGGCCGAGATATAGCCGCGTCCACGCTTCAGGCGCATCTCCATGTCGATCTTGCCGCCCTCGGAGACCGTGCAGATGTATACGTCCTTGTCGAGGATCTCGACATCGCCGTCAGCCTCGATCATGCCGGAGGTGATGACGCCAGGCTCCTCGACGCGGAGATAGAGCGCCTTGGGCCCGTCCCCGTTGAGCTTGAACGGAACCTGCTTGAGATTGAGGATAATGTCGGTCGCGTCCTCGACGACTCCCGAGATGGACTGGAACTCGTGCAGCACGCCCTCGATGCGCACGGCCGTGACCGCCGCGCCTTCGATCGACGAGAGCAGGGTGCGGCGCAGAGCATTGCCGATCGTGGTGCCGAAGCCGCGCTCAAACGGCTGCGCGGAAAACTTCCCATACTTGTCGTTGAGTGTTTCGGTGTCGACTGCAAGACGCTTGGGCTTTTGAAAACCTCTCCAAAGCATGTGTATCTCCTTGTCCGTCCTCGCCGCGATGCATTCTGCGGACGGGCGGGTCGTGCGGTTACAGGCTGAGTTATGGTGGTACAAACGCACTCCGCGGCGCAGGGTGGCTCCGTGTGGGGGGGTGGGGCAAAACCCCCCCCCCGGGGCGGGGTTTTCCCCACGCGGGGTTGTGGGGACTTTACTTGCTGTAGAGTTCGACGATCAGCTGCTCGTTGACCGGCAGGCTGATGTCTTCCCGGCGCGGCAACGCGACGATCTTGCCGGAGAGATTGTCCCGGTTGATGTCCAGCCAGGTAACCGAGCGCTGCCCGGCGGCGAAGTTCTTCGACTCTTCCAGGATGACCAGAGTCTTCGAGCCTTCCTTGATGGCGATCTCGTCACCAACCTTGCACTGGAAGGAAGGAATGTTGACCTTCTTGCCGTTGACCAGCAGGTGCCCGTGGCGGACGACCTGGCGAGCCTGGCGGCGACTCATGGCAAACCCCAGCCGGTAAGCCACATTGTCAAGCCGCGTCTCCAGCTGCTGGAGCAGCAGTTCGCCGGTCACGCCCGTCTTGTTCGAAGCCTTCTGGTAGTATGCGCGGAACTGGGTCTCAAGCGTGAAGTAGATGCGCTTGGCCTTCTGCTTCTCACGAAGCTGTAGACCGTAGCCGACCACCTTCTTCACCTTCTTCGACTGGCCGTGCTGGCCGGGAGGGAAGTTGCGCTTTTCAACCGGGCACTTCTCGGTAAAACACTTCGCGCCCTTGAGGAAGAGCTTCGTTCCGTCGCGCCGGCACATCCGGCAGACGGGTCCTGTATAACGTGCCATTGACTGCTCCTTGAATTCAGATGACGATCGGTTTACACGCGGCAGCGCTTCGTCCCGATCCTGTGAAAGATTGGTCCGCGATCAGACCCTGCGGCGCTTGGGGGGACGGCAACCGTTGTGCGGCATCGGCGTCACATCCCGAATGCTCCGCACCTCAATGCCGGTGGTGGCTAACGCGCGGATGGCCGACTCGCGCCCCGAACCTGGCCCCGACACACGCACATCGACCGACCGCAGCCCATGGTCGCGCGCCGCGTTGGCCGCACCAACGGCAGCTTGCTGCGCAGCGAACGGTGTGCCTTTACGCGATCCACGGAAGCCGAGCGAACCTGAGGACTTCCACGAAAGCGTGTTGCCCACACCGTCCGTGATGGTCACGATAGTGTTGTTGAAGGATGCCTGGATGAACACAAGGCCGAACGGAACATTCTTCCGTTCGCGCTTCTTGAACTTCTTGCCCTTGCCCGAAGCGGCCTTGCCGGTCTTCTGCTGGTTCTGTGTCTTCGCCATTTATTTCGTCGCTTTCTTCTTCCCGGCAACCGTCCCCTTGCGCGGGCCTTTGCGGGTGCGGGCGTTGGTGTGGGTGCGCTGACCGCGGACCGGAAGGCTGCGGCGGTGGCGTAGACCTCGGTAGGACTGAATCTCGATCAGGCGCTTGATGTTCAGCGAAATATCCTTGCGGAGATCGCCCTCGATCTGGCCCTCGGCCTCGATCACCTGACGGATACGGTTCAGTGCGTCTTCATCCAGCGTGCCGATCTTCGCCATCGGCTCGACCTCCGCCTTCACGAGGATCTTGGCCGCGCGCGAATCGCCGATCCCAAAGATATACGTGAGTCCAATCCGCGCCTGTTTGTGGTTCGGAACATCGACTCCTGCGATACGTGCCATGAGTTTTCCTTTTGTTTGGCCTTGCGATCTGGTCGCGACGGCGGGATGGATGGTTGGCGGAAGGTCCACCAGGTTCAACGCAAGCCTTGACTTCGGCTAACTAGCCCGGTGGGGCCGCAGAGTGGTTGGGGCTTCGCTTAAGCAAAGGCCAGGCGATTAGCCCTGGCGCTGCTTGTGCTTGGCGTTCTCGCAGATGACCCGCACCACACCGCGGCGATGGATCACCTTGCACTTGTCACAAATCTTCTTTACCGACGCGCGAACCTTCATAAGTTCCCCTTCAAGCACAGCAGGACAAAACCTGCCCGCCGTGAAAATCTGGATTGTGCAATGAGTACCGCCTGAAACGGAAACCAGCCGAAGCTGCTACTTATAGCGATAGACAATGCGGCCGCGATTGAGGTCATACGGACTCAGCTCGATCGCGACGCGGTCGCCGGGGAGGATCTTGATGAAGTTTTTGCGCATGCGGCCAGAGATATGAGCGAGAGCCTGGTGCTTGTTCTCCAACTCCACCTTGAACATCGCATTCGGCAGCGTCTCGACGACCACAGCCATCACCTCAATTGCATCTTCCTTCGACAAACGATCTCCTTTGGAGTCTGGGCAAGCCCTTTTCCTGTGCCGGGCACTGACCTCCGCAGCATCTCTAATACTAGCGCAACTTCCGCTGCCATGCTACAGTTACCGCGTTAAAACCAGCGGCCCATCCTTGGTCAGCGCGACCGTATGCTCAAAGTGGGCGCTGTAGCTCCCATCCACGGTCACCGCCGTCCATCCATCGGGGAGCACCTTCACCTCCGGCTTGCCGGCGTTGATCATCGGCTCAATCGCCAGCACCATGCCCGCCTTCAGCCGCGGCCCCTTGCCGCGCGTCCCAAAGTTCGGCACCTGCGGGTCCTCATGCATCGCCCGGCCGATGCCATGGCCGACAAACTCCCGTACCACGCCAAACCCCTCCGCCTCGCACATCTCCTGCACCGCCGCGCCAATGTCCCCCAAGCGCCCGCCCACCTGACAGGCTTGAATGGCAGCCTCAAGTGAGGCAAGCGTCACCTCCAGCAGCTTGCGCGTCTTCGGTGTAGCCGTTCCCACGGCGTACGTCACAGCCGCGTCCGAATAAAAACCGTCCAGGATTACCCCGCAATCGATCGAAACGACATCGCCGTCTTTCAGCACACGCTTAACGTTCGGCATCCCATGCACCACCTCCTGGTTAATCGACGTGCATAGCGCCGCCGGAAAGCCGTGGTACCCCTTGAACGCCGCGACGCCGCCGAGTTCAGCGATCTTCGCCACGGCCACATCTTCAAGATCCATCGTGCTGGCCCCGGGAACCACAATCGGCGCAAGCACATCATGCACCTTGCGCAGCGCAATGCCCGAGCGTCTCATCTTCTCAATCTCGGCGGTGGTCTTAATCAGGATGGCCACGGCTAGCTCCGCGCCTCGCGTAAGCGACGCAAAGCGTCCGCAATGGCCGCGCTCACCTCTTCGACCGGATGATCGCCATCCACCTCGTCAAAGCGGCCTTGCGAACGATAGTGCTCGACGACTGGCGCGGTGAGAGCGCCGAAGGTCTTCATCCGCTCCGCAAACACCTCCTCGGAATCATCCGACCGCTGCACCAGCGTCGATCCCTCGCGGTCGCACTTGCCTTTTACCTTCGGCGGGTTCGAGAAGATGTTATAAATGGTGTTGCAGACCGGGCAAGTCCGGCGGCCCGTGATCCGATGCAGCAACTGGTCGTAGCCTACCGTAACGCTGAGCGCCACAACGGGCAGTGCGGAGTTCGACCGCGCAAGATGGCCATCGAGCCAGTCGGCTTGCGGCAGGGTGCGCGGAAAGCCGTCAAGTACAAAGCCGCGCCGGACATCGGGACGCGTAAGCCGATCCGAGACCATCGCATTCACCAAGTCATCGGCGACGAGCTGACCTCGGCTCATCAGCGCTTCGGCCTGCATCCCCAACTGGGTGTGACGCGCGCGATGATCGCGCAGCAGGTCGCCCGTTGAAATCTGCGGGATCCCGAACGATCCCATAAGGACCTGCGCTTGTGTCCCCTTGCCGACACCAGGCGCGCCCAGCAGAAGGATGGGCCCAGGCAGAAACTCAGTTCCCGGCCGAACCGGATCGTAATGTGGATCGACGGAGGTCAAGGGCGGCGTATCCTTACCAGCTGCGGCGGCCGCGGATGCGCCCTGACTTCGGCGAGAAGCCATCGTAGTGGCGCATGATCAGCTGCGACTCAATCTGCTGCACCGTATCCATCGCCACACCAACCACAATCAGCAGCGACGTTCCGCCAAAATAGAAGCTGACGCCTAAGCCGCTGGTGACCCACGTCGGGAAATGGTCGAAGACCGAGCCGATCAGCCAAAGGTGGTTGAAGTGGATGCCGCTGATCAGCAGCTGCGGGATAATCGTAATGATGATGAGGTAGAGTGCCCCCACCAGAGTGATCCGCGTCAGCACATCGTTGATAAAGTCCGAAGTGCGCCGGCCCGGCCGAATCCCAGGAATAAACCCGCCGTACTTTCGCATGTTGTCCGCAATGTCATCAGGGCGGAAAACAATGGATATATAGAAGTACGCGAAGAAGATAATCGCCGCGATCGAAAGCAGCTCATACCACGGCTCACCCGGAGCGATGTTCTGCATAATCGGGCCGAAAAACTTGGTGTCGCGCAGCGGCGTCCCGAAGAACGGCACCCCGGCAAGCAGCAGGGGGGCCGAGAGAATCGAACTGGCGAAGATCACCGGCATCACGCCACCCGAGTTGACCTTCAACGGCAGGTGTGTGGACTGGCCGCCCATCATCTTGCGGCCGACAATCCGCTTGGCATACTGCACCGGCACCCGCCGCTCGGATCGCTCCACATAGACGATGAACGCGACGACCGCGATCATGCCAGCCACGATGATCACCACGGCAACGGGCGTAAACGCCCCCCAGGCATTCGTGGCAACCTTCGTATACAGCTCCTCAATCCCGCGCGGCAGACCGACCACGATACCGGTAAAGATCAGCAGCGACATCCCATTGCCGATGCCGCGCTCGGTGATCTGCTCCCCCAGCCACATGATGAACGCCGTTCCCGTCGTCAGGGTCAACACGCACAATGGGACAAACTGCCAGTGCGGGATCGTCACCATCGTCGAACCAGTGCTGGTGCCGGTAAGCGAAAGGGCGATTGCGGTCGATTGCACAATCGCCAGCAGCACCGTCACATACCGCGTCCACTGGGTGATCTTGCGGCGTCCGAGTTCGCCTTCCTTTTGCAGCTTGGCCAACGGCTCGTAGATGACCGTCAGCAGCTGGAAGATAATTGAGGCCGTAATGTACGGCATAATCCCAAGGGCAAACACAGTGAGCTTGCGCAGGTTGCCGCCCGAGAACAGGTCCACCAGCCCCATCGCGGAACCGGAGTTCTGATTGAAGAACTGCGCCAGCATGTCCGCGTTGATCCCCGGGGTAGGGATATGCGCGCCCAGCCGGTACACGGCAAGCAGCCCCAGCGTAAACAACACTCGCTTGCGCAGGTCGGGAATCCGAAAGATATTGGCGATCTTCTCAAACATCTGCGTTGCGGCCTCACGGGAACTGCGCTGCTACCACACCATTATGCCGGAACTAGCCGATCAGGATCGCCTGGCCGCCCGCCGCTTCGATCGCCGCCTTCGCGGTGGCCGAAAACTTGTGAGCGTGGACGGTCACGGCGGTCGTGATCTCACCATTGTTCAGCACCTTAACCAGCGCGCCCTTCTTACGCAGCAGCCCCAGAGCGATGATGTTCTCATGCGTGAACTCCGTGCCCGGCTTCTCGGCGACGATCTCGGCGATCCGGTCCAACCCAAGCACCTGGTACTCCACGCGGAAGATGTTGGTAAAACCGCGCTTCGGCAGACGGCGGTGCAGCGGCATCTGGCCGCCCTCAAAGCCGCGCATCAGCGACGAGCCCGAGCGCGATCCCTGGCCCTTGTGCCCGCGGGTCGAGGTCTTGCCCATGCCCGAACCCATACCGCGGCCGACACGCTTCTTATTTTCATTCGCCTTCTTGGGGGCGCGCAGATTGGAAAGGTTGCGGATTGCCATTGTGTTTCCTCGCTCAACGCCGTGGACTGCTGCCCATCGACTCGCATGGGTGGATAATATTTAGTTGACGACTCGAACCAGGTGCGGCACCTTAGCCACCATCCCGCGTACCGAAGGCGTGTCCTCGCGCTCGACGATCTGGTTGAGCCGTGTAAAGCCCAGCCCCTTGATGACCAGCTTGTGCTTGACCGGGGTGCAGATCTTGGAGCGGAAGTATTGAAGCTTGATCATTTCGACTGCCATTGTTCTCTCCATTGTTTCTTAGAACGAATCTTCAGCGATGCCCCGCAGCGCGGCTACGTCGGACTTGTTGCGCAATTGTGTCAGCGCGTCGAACGTGGCCTTGATGACGTTGTGCGGGTTGGCCGACCCAAGCGACTTCGTCAGCACGTTCTGCACGCCCGCCGACGTCATCACCGCGCGGACGGTCTTGCCCGCGATCACGCCCGTTCCTTCTGGGGCTGGCTTCAACATCACCTGGCCCGCGCCGAAGTGCCCCAGCACCTGGTGCGGGATCGTCGTGGCCGTCAAGTTGATTTTGTAAAGGTTCTTCTTGGCGGCTTCGATCCCCTTGCGGATCGCCTGCGGGACCTCCTTCGCCTTGCCCGAACCGTAGCCCACCACGCCTTCGGCCGGGTCGCCGATCACGACCAGCGCGGCAAACGACATATTCTTGCCGCCCTTGACGACCTTCGTGACGCGGTTAATGGACACCACCTCGTCCTTCAGGTTCAGCCGGTTGGCGTCGAGCTTTTTCTTGAGAGTTGCCATATATCCTTGTACCGCTTTCTGGCCGCCAAAGCGCGCCGAACCTAAACTAGAAGTCGAGACCCGCTTCACGCGCGGCATCGGCAAGTGCCTTTACGCGACCGTGATACAGGTATCCACCACGATCGAAGACCACCTTCTTGATGCCCTTCTCAAGTGCGCGCTCCGCAATCAGTTTGCCTACAGTGCGCGCGGCAGCCACGTTGCCGCCGTAGACCTTCTCCTCGGACTTCTTGCCGAACGAAGAGGCGGAGACCAGCGTTACCCCATTTAGGTCGTCGATCAACTGCGTGTAGATGTGGTTGAGCGAACGGTAAACGTTCAGACGCGGACGCTCGGCCGTGCCGGACATCTTCTCGCGGATGCGGGTGTGGACCCGCTGGCGAATTACATTGCGTTGACGCGGATTGATCATAAACTTTCTTCCTTCCTAATAGCGTCGCCAGAGTGCTAACGACGTTCGGGGATTTGAGTGACTAGAGCCTCGACTTTAGTATTGCCCGCTGTTCCCTATTCCCTGTTCTTACTTCGCTCCGGTCTTTCCAACCTTCTTCTTCAACTTCTCGCCGGTGTACCGCACACCCTTGTTCTTGTACGGGTCGGGCTTGCGCAGCGAACGCATATCGGCGGCAATCTGACCGACCTTCTGGCGGTCGATGCCGGAGACGGTCACATGCGTCTGCTTGGGGTCGATCGTCACCTCAATGCCGGTCGGCAGCGGAAACTCAATTGGGTGCGAGTAACCCAGCGTAAACACCACCATGTTCTTGCCCTTCAACTCCACACGGTAGCCGATGCCGACGATGTCGAGATCCTTCGTCCAGCCGGTCGTCACGCCAGTGACCGCATTGAAGACAAGAGCACGTGCAAGACCATGAAAGGCCGCCTGCTTGTCGTTCTGACGCTCAACAAGCAACTGGCCATCCTTCTGCGCCAGCGTAATGCCGCCGGGCAGCATCGCCGTTACTTTTCCCTTGGGACCTTCAACCAGAACCGTTGTACCGCCATCGGCAACCGTGTACTTCACGCCGGCAGGCAGAGCGATGGGCTTTTTACCGATACGAGACATACGAATCTACTTTCATGTGGCTTGCGAGTCGCAGGCGTTCAGGCCTGTTCCACTGCAGCCGTTACAGCTTCAACCAACTACCAGACTTCGCAAAGAATCTCGC
>CAXTWP010000018.1:10958-14682 GCA_964247945.1 uncultured Acidobacteriaceae bacterium
ATGATCGAGATACCCAAACCGCCCTGAACGCGGCGGATCTCATCCCGGCCCAGGTACACTCGGCAGCCCGGACGCGAGACACGCTGTAGGTCGCGGATCACGGCCTCATTGTTCGGGCCGTACTTCAGGTACACGCGAATCACCTTCATGCCGTTCTCTTCGGTCGGCTTGTAGTTCGCAATATAGCCCTCTTCCTTGAGGATGCGGGCAATCTCCACCTTCAGCTTCGAAGCGGGCACATCCAACTTCTGGTGACGGGCGCGGATGGAGTTGCGGATGCGGGTCAGAAAATCGGCAACGGGGTCGGTCAGGTTCATTCATTCTCCTTCATCCCCCGTTCGCTCACGAGTCTCTCGCGAGAACCAGCGGGGATGCTGCTGCTTGCTTCAAGATGCGGGTAGAGCCTTCCAGACTGCTGCACTCGAAGCCTGCGCCCGAATGAGGTCTCTGGATCGGAGTGCAGTCATAGCCGCACCGCGTGAACCTTTATTCTAGCAGCAATCGACTACCAGCTGGACTTGACGACGCCGGGAATCTCGCCCTTAAGCGCCAGACCCCGGAAACAAAGACGGCAGACGCCGAACTTGCGCAGGAACGCGCGCGGGCGCCCGCAGATCTGACAACGATTGTGCTGGCGGGATTTGAACTTCGGTTTCCTCGCGTCTTTGACGCGCTTTGCGGTGGTTGCCATGATGTGTGCTCTCTCTTGTACCTGAATTAAGCCCCGACCCGGAAGGGCATCCCAAAGGCCTTCAGCAGGGTGCGCGCTCCGTTGTCGTCCTTGGCCGTGGTCACAATGGTGACGTTCATGCCCTTCAGCTTGTCCACCTTCGCGTAATCGATCTCAGCGAAGATCAGCTGGTCGCGCAGACCCAGCGTATAGTTGCCGCGTCCGTCGAAGCTCTTCGTCGAAACACCGCGAAAATCGCGTACACGCGGCAGCGCAATCGAGATCAGCCGGTCAAGGAACTCGTACATCGTGTCGCCGCGCAAGGTCACCATCGCGCCGATCGGCATCCCCTCGCGCAGCTTGAACGCGGCAATCGACTTTTTTGCCTTGGTGATGATCGGCTTCTGGCCGGCGATCGACGCCAAATCGGCCACCAGCGGGTCCATGATCTTGACGTTCTGCGTGGCTTCACCCAGGCCCATGTTGATCACTATCTTTTCGATCTTCGGGATGGCCATGGCATTGGTAATGCCAAGCTCCTTCGAGATCGCCTGCTTGATCTCCGCGTTGTACTTTTCTTGCAAACGTGCCGCCATGGTGCTCTTCGCTTTCTCCACGGTCTCCGGATTGTGGCCTAAAGGCCCGTGTACCGATGCGTGGGGTGAACCTATCAATCTTCAAACAACAAGTTCTTACTTCTTCTTCTCGACGAGAGCAATGCCTGTGCTTTTGGCGAAGCGGACCTTCGTATCGCCTTCCATCCGAGTCCCAACGCGCGTCTTATTGCCTTCGCCGTCGAGCAGCATCACGTTCGAGATGTGAATGGTGGCCTCCTGCTCCGCAATACCGCCCTGCACGTTCTTCTGCGGGTTCGGCTTCACGTGCTTCTTCACCATCATCACGCCCTCAACCAGCAGCCGCTCCTTGGCCGCGATCACGCGCAACACGCGGCCCTGTTTACCCTTATCCTTACCGGCGATCACTTCCACCCGGTCGTTCCGCTTGATCTTGATCTTCGTCGTCTTTGCAACCTTCGCTACTGGCATGGAACTCTCCCATCTCGACACTCTGTACCGCCGGCGGAGTCGGAATCCGCGCTCCTTGTCCTGCTTGTCATCCCCGAAGGGGATCTGAGTGGCAGCCCTAAATCACCTCAGGCGCGAGCGAAACGATCTTCAGGAACTTCTTCTCGCGCAACTCCCGAGCCACCGGGCCAAACACGCGCGTGCCGATCGGTTCGTTCGCATCGTTAATGACGACCGCCGCGTTCTGGTCGAAACGAATGTACGTGCCATCCCGCCGGCGGTATTCCTTGTGCGTTCGCACAATTACGGCCTTCACAACCTTGCCCTTCTTCACCGTCCCGTCGGGCGAGGCTTCCTTCACCGCCGCCGTCACCACATCGCCCAGGCCCGCCTTCTTGCCCAGGCCGCCGCCCAGCGGCAGAATCACCTGCAGCTTGCGTGCGCCGGAGTTGTCGGCGACATCGAGGATCGTTCTCATCTGAACTGCCATGCTGATCTCCTTGCCATGCACGGTCCGGCGGTTAGCCCGGACCGTCCTTTCCTGAACTTACTTCGCAACTACCGCTTCCGGCGTCTTGTCTTCCGCCAACGCCGCAAACGACGAGCGGCGCACAATCTCTTCGAGCGACCAGCGCTTCAGCTTCGACAGCGGCCGCGCCTCGCGAATGCGGACCACATCGCCCACGCGCGCCGAGTTCTGCTCGTCGTGCGCATAAAACTTCTTGTTCGACTTCATCACCCGCTTGTACTTCGGATGAGCCTTGCGCATCTCGATCTCAACCACAATCGTCTTTTGCATCTTGGTAGAAATGACCAGACCAACCTTCTCATTGCGCCGTGTTGCCGGCTGACCCTCGGCGACTGCCGGAGTACTCACTTGTTCCGTCATCGTTAAGCCTTCGCTTTCTTGCGCGCGGTACGCTGGCTGGGTGCCGGAGCGGTGTTTACCTTCTTCGGCGCGGCGGCCTGTTCGGCGGCGATAACCCGCTGCCGGGCGACCGTCTGGATGCGAGCAACGTCAAGCTTCAACGTCCGCAGCTTCTTGATGCCTTCGTTGTTGCCCAGGCTCTTCTGGAACCGGATACGGAAAAGCTGCTCTCCGGCCTTGGCCTGCTCCGTCTTCAGTTCATCATCACTCAGGTTGCGAATCTTCTCTAATTCCATATCTCTGCCTTCTTGCTGCGAAACCTATTTAGCCGCGACCGCGGCCTTTAAATCGTGGCGCAGCACAAAGCTGGTCTTCAACGGCAGCTTATGCGCTGCCAGCCGCATCGCCTCGCGCGCCAGCTCTGGCGTCACGCCTTCCATCTCGAACAGTATCTTGCCCGGCCTCACCACAGCGACCCAATGGTCCGGCGCGCCCTTGCCCTTGCCCATACGGGTTTCGGCCGGCTTTTTGGTGATCGGCTTGTCCGGAAACAGCCGCAGCCACACCTTGCCGCCGCGCTTGATAAACCGCGTCATCGCTATACGGCTGGCCTCGATCTGCCGGTCCGTGATGTACCCGCACTCGATCACCTTTAGACCGAAGTCGCCGAACGAAAGATCGGAGCCGCGCCACGCCTTTCCGCACATCCGTCCGCGTTGCTGCTTACGGAACTTCACCTTCTTGGGCATCAACATATGAGCTCCCTAACAAATCCTTTATTTGCCTTACGAGGCGAAGACGCCCGTGGTGGTCGACGGCGCAACCGCCTGGTCACGGCGCTTCTTCTGCTCGTAGATGGCGCCTCGATAAACCCACGTCTTTACGCCGATGATCCCGTAGGTGGTGTGCGCCTCCGAGAACCCGTAGTCAATGTCCGCGCGCAGTGTGTGCAGCGGCAAGCGGCCCTGCAAATACCACTCCGACCGTGCAATCTCGTTGCCGTTCAACCGGCCCGAGACACGCACCTTAATCCCCTTGCAGCCGAAGCGCAGCGCCGAATCGACCGACTTGCGCATCGCCCGGCGGAAGCTGACACGCTTCTCGAGCTGCAACGCGATCGCCTCCGAAACCAGCTGCGCATCGAGCTCCGGCTTGTTGACC
>CAXTWP010000018.1:14692-18508 GCA_964247945.1 uncultured Acidobacteriaceae bacterium
CCAGGATATCGATGAAGACCTCGCGGCTTGTCCGCTTCTGAATGTCCGCCTTCAGCTTGTCGATCTCCGCGCCCTTGCGGCCGATGATGATGCCTGGACGTGCCGTTCGGATAATTAGTCGCAGCTTGTTGCCGGGCCGCTCGACCTCAACGGAAGAGACACCTGCTGCTTTCAGTTTCTCGCGCAGCTCGGCTTTGAGCTTCACATCCTCAACCAGCAGCTTGTCGTAACCGCGCTCCACAAACCAGCGCGACTTCCACGGCTTGTTGATGCCGAGGCGAAACCCGTACGGATGGACCTTCTGTCCCATAACTTCCTTACTCCCGCCATGCGCCGGTTGAGCCGGCAAGGCGCTGATGCCGAACCTTAAGTCTACTGGAAACTACCTACTTAGCCGTCTTCTTCGCGGTAACTTTCTTTGCCCCGCTTGCAACCGAAGCAGTGCCGTCAACCGCAGTGCCCTTCTTCTCCGCGACGGTCACGATGATGTGCGCCATCCGCCGCTGATACCGGAACGCCCGGCCCATGGGCGCGGGCCGGATGCGCTTCATGCGCGGACCTTCATTAGCAATCGCCGTGCGGACATACAGATTGTCCACATCAACATCAAGCCCCTGCTCGTCCGACAGATACGTCGCGTTCTGGATCGCTGACCGCAACACCTTCTCGATCACCGGCGCCATCTTCTTCGTCGAGAAGTGCACGGTGTTGATCGCCCGCTCAACCCGCAGGCCCTTGATCATATCAAGCACGAGCTTTGCCTTCTGCGGGCTGGTGCGCTGAAACTTGGCTTCCGCACGAAACTCTCGAACCTTCTCTACGGCAATCTTCGACATAACAGCTTCCTTCAAAACTTAGGTACGCCGAACCGGCGCGTGCTGCGGGAAAGCGGCAAGCCTACTTGGGTTTCGCGGACGACTCCGACGCCCGCGCGGAATGCCCCTTGAACGTCCGTGTCGCGGAAAACTCGCCCAGCTTGTGCCCGACCATGTTCTCCGTCACATACACCGGGATAAACTTCCGGCCATTATGCACGGCGATCGTGTGTCCGACAAAGTCGGGGTGGATGGTCGAACGGCGCGACCAGGTGCGCAGCACCTTCTTATCGTTCGCCTGGTTCATCGTGTCGATCTTCTTCATCAAGTGGTCGTCGATGAAGGGGCCCTTCTTCGCGGAACGTGCCATAAGTCAAAACTCCATGCCTCTGTTGCGGTGCTCGATGGAACGAATCGGTCAGCCTGTGATGCGCTGCGACTTGGTCTAGCTGCTTGCGATCTACTTGCTTCTCCGGCTGACGATAAACACATCGGTCCGTTTGTTGTTGCGCGTCTTGTAGCCGCGCGTCGGCTGGCCCCACGGCGTCACCGGATGCCGTCCGCCCGAGGTCTTACCCTCACCACCGCCATGCGGATGATCGACCGGGTTCATGGAGACGCCGCGGTTTGCCGGGCGAATGCCCTTCCACCGGTTGCGTCCCGCCTTGCCGATGGTGACGTTCTCGTGGTCGGTGTTGCCCACCTGGCCGATCGTCGCCATGCACTCGACCAGCACGCGCCGCGTCTCGCCCGAAGGCAGCTTCAGCAGCGCGTACTCGCCCTCCTTCGCGATCAGGTTGACCTGCGCGCCGGCCGATCGAGCCATCTGCGCGCCCTTGCCCGGCCGCAGTTCAATATTGTGCACGATCGTTCCGGTCGGGATGTTCTTGAGCGGCAATGCGTTGCCGACCAGGATGTCGGCCTCCGGCCCGGACATGATCTTCTGGCCCACCTTTAGCCCGATGGGTTGAATAATATAGCGCTTCTCGCCGTCGGCATAGCTGATCAGCGCGATGCGCGCACTGCGGTTCGGGTCGTACTCGACCGTCGCCACGGTACCGGGAATGCCGTATTTGTCGCGCCTGAAGTCGATCAACCGCAGCTTCTGCTTGTGTCCGCCGCCCTGGTGGCGAATGGTCATGGCACCGGTCGCGTTGCGACCGCCGGTACGGGGTTTCACCGTCAGCAGCGGCTTGTACGGCTTGTCCGTGGTCAGGTCGTCGTTGACCAGCTTGGTCGCGAAGCGCAGGCTCGGGGTAATCGGTCGAAAGGATTGAATTGGCATCTCTTGTTCCTTCAATTTCTAAACGCTGAATAAGCAGCGGCGCGAACTTACAGGCTGTTCAAATACTCGGGCATCTTCTCGCCGGCCTTTAGGCGAACGTACGCTTTTTTCCAATCCGGGCGATAGCCCGAGAACTTGCCCCGGCGGCGCTCTTTGCCCTCTACGGTCGCGGTGCGCACCCCATCGACCTTGATCTTGAACAGTGTCTCGACCGCCTGCTTGACTTCGGTCTTGGTGGCCTTCAACGCAACCTCGAACACCAGCGTGTTTTGCGTCTCTTTGACCGTCATGCCCTTCTCGGTAATGAGAGGACGGCGAATCACCGTGTACAGTGTCGGCATTATGCAGCCTCCTTGGTCTCGGCGGCGGCACCGGTCCGCTTGCGCTTCGAGAGATGATTCTTCAGCGTCTCCTGCAACGCATACAGGGCGTCCACCGAGAAGATCACATGCTCGTACTTCAGCAGGTCGTAGGGATGGACTTCCGAGCTGAGCACCAGCTCCACGCCCTGCAAATTACGCGAACCCAGGTACAGCTTCTCATCCAGCTTCTGGCTTGACTCCACCAGCAGCGTTGTCTTGCCCGCGTTCAGCCTGGTGATTGCTGTCCGATACAGCTTCGTCTTCGCCTCGGCCGCGATCAGCGTATCAACCACCGTCAGCTTGCCCTCGTACACCTTGGCCGCCAGCGCCGAACGCAGCGCGCCCATCAGCTTCTTCTGCGGAAACGCGTACTCATAGCTGCGCGGCTGCGGTCCATGCACCGTGCCGCCACCTCTCCAGAGCGGCGTCCGGATCGAGCCGACGCGGGCCCGCCCCGTGCCCTTCTGCTTCCATAGCTTCCGGCCGGCACCCGAGACGTTCTTGCGCGTCTTGGTGGCGGCGGTGCCCTGCCGCAGCGCGGCGCGGTAGTGCTTCACCGACTCCCACAGCAGAGCGTCATTAATCTCGGAGGCGAAGATCTCGTCCACGAGTTCAAACTCGCCGACCGTGCTTCCCTCGAGATTGACTACGTTGATGTTTGCCATCGTCCTCTCCTGTCTCTCTTCTTGCCCGCCATCGATGCGGCGGACCGTAACCTTGTTTTCCTGCTTGGTTAGCCAGGGCCATGCCTGACTTGATTACTTCTTTTTAGAAGGTGCAGCCTTTTTGGAAGCCTTCAACGCATCTTTTGTGGCCGCGCCCGCAAATCCGCGGCGCTCACGCGGCGGCGCCTTCGCCTTCGAGATCAGCACATATCCATCACGCGGTCCCGGGACGGCCCCCTCAACCAGCAACAGGTTGTCGTCCAGATCAATCCCGCGAATTCGCAGATTGCGCACCGTGATCTGCGCATGGCCCATGTGCCCCGGCATCCGTTGCCCGGGAAACACACGCGATGGAAATGAAGACGCGCCGATCGATCCCTGCACCTGGAACATATGCCCGTGCGACTTCGGTCCGCCGCCAAACCCATGCCGGCGTACCACGCCCGCGAACCCCCGCCCCTTGGACGTGCCGATCACGTCCACAAACCGCTCGGCGTTGAAGATATCGACGAGCACGCGGTCGCCCGGCTTATCGGTGACCTCATGCTCTCCGCCCGGCTTCAACGTTTCGATCGGCACCTCCCGGATCACCTTCACCGGAGGCGCGTCTGCCTTGGCGAAGTGACCCGTCATCGCCTTGTTGATCTTCGACGCCTTGATGAAGTCCACATAGCCGATCTGCGCGGCGT
>CAXTWP010000019.1:0-18187 GCA_964247945.1 uncultured Acidobacteriaceae bacterium
GCCCTCGCCGAGCGCATGCTCACCGGCGAGGGCGTCCACTTCTCCGCGCCCTTCATCAAGCGGCCCGTCGCCACTTCCTTGCTCTCCTTCGCCATCCTGCTCGCTGGGGCGGTCGCCTACAAGCTCCTTCCCGTCGCCAGCCTGCCGCAGGTCGAGTTCCCCGTCATCTCTGTCGGCGCGTCGCTGCCGGGGGCCGACCCCGAGACCATGGCCTCGTCCGTCGCCACGCCGCTCGAACGCCAGTTCTCAAAGATCGCCGGCGTCAACGAGATGACTTCCTCCTCGTCGACCGGGACCGTCGGCATCACGCTTCAGTTCGACCTTGGCCGAGACATCAACGGCGCGGCCCGCGACGTACAGGCCGCCATCAACGCCGCCCGCAGCCAGCTCCCCACTAACCTGCCCAGTAACCCCGGCTACTACAAGATCAATCCCGGCGACTCGCCCATCCTCATCCTTGCGCTTACCTCGGACACCCTCAGCGTCCCCCAGCTCTACGACGCCTGCGACTCGATCCTCTCGCAGAAGATCTCGCAAGTTCCCGGGGTCGGCCAGACCTTCTGCGGCGGCAGCTCCAAGCCCGCCGTCCGCATCGAGACCAACCCCACCCAGTTGGCCCATTATGGCATCGGTCGCGAGGCCGTCCGCGCCGCGCTCGGCACCGTCAACGTCAACCAGCCAAAAGGCTATCTTCATACCGACAGCGCCCGTTGGAGCATCGCCGCCACTGACCAGATCTTTGGGGCGGCCGCTTATGCCCCGCTGATCGTTGCCACTGACCGCGGCCCGGTCAGCACTGCCGCTCCACCCTCCGGCTTGCCGGCCTCCGCTGTCGCTCCGGCCTCCACCACCGCCACCACCGCCGCGCCGCCTGTGCCAAACTCGGGCCATGGTACCGTCCGCATCCGTGACGTGGCCCGCGTCGCCGACAGCGTCGAAGACATACACACTATCGGCATGTTCAACGGCCATCCGGCCATCATGGTCTTCGTCTTCAAGTCCGCCACCGCCAACGTGGTCGAAACGGTCGATAACGTCAAGGCCCTGCTTCCGCGCCTACAGAAGTCCATCCCGCCCGTCATCCAAGTCCACATCGCGCTCGACCGCACTCTTACCATCCACGCCTCGGTCGAAGACGTCACCCATACCCTCGCGCTTTCGATCCTGCTCGTCATCTTGGTCGTCTTCCTCTTCCTGCGCGAGGTCCGCTCCACCCTTATTCCCATTGTCTCCGTCCCGCTCAGCCTGATGGGCACCTTCGGCGTCATGTACATGCTCGGCTACACGCTCGACAACCTCAGCCTCATGGCCCTCACCATCTCGACCGGCTTCGTGGTCGACGACGCCATCGTCGTCATCGAAAACATCTCCCGCCACCTCGAAGCAGGCATGACGCCGTTCCGGGCCGCCATGGTCGGCTCCCAGGAGATCGGCTTCACCGTCCTCTCCATGTCCACCTCGCTCATCGCCGTCTTCATCCCCATCCTCATGATGGGCGGCATCGTCGGCCGCATCTTCCGCGAGTTTGCCGTGACCCTGTCAGTCGCCATCCTCGTCTCGCTCGTCGTCTCCCTCACCACGACGCCCATGCTCAGCGCCAAGTTCCTGAAGGCGCACAACACCCGCGAACCCGGCTGGTTCTATCGCTGGAGCGGCCGCTTCCTCGACCGCATGGCCGCCGAGTACGAGCACGGCCTCCAGTGGGTGCTCCGCCACCGCACACTCGTCCTTACCATCACCGTCCTCACGTTCGTCCTCAACGTCTACCTCTACGTCCTCGTCCCCAAAGGCTTCTTCCCCGAGCAGGACACCGGCCGCATCGGCGGCCAGATCCAAGGACAGCAGGACGTTTCCTTCGACACCCTCAAAAAGCAAGTCCGCGATCTCGTTGATATCGTCCGCTCCGACCCCGCCGTCGGGGACGTCACCGCCTTCGCCGGCGGCCGCGGTAACTCCAACGGCGGCTTCATGTTCATGTCGCTCAAGCCCGATGCCGAACGGCGCAAATCCGGCGAGACCGCCCAGGTCATCGTCGACCGCCTGCGCCCGCAAGTCAGCGGTATCCCCGGCACCGCGCTCTACCTCCAGGCCTTCCAGGACCTCCGCATCGGCGGGCGCAACTCCGCCACCGAGTATCAGTACGCCCTCACCACCGATAGCCTCAAGCTGCTCAACGAGTGGTCTCCGAAACTGAAAGCCGCCATGGAGAAGCTGCCCGAGATCAAGGACGTCGCCACCGATCAGCAGCAACAGGGTCTCCGCGAGCAGCTCACCATCGACCGCGACACCGCCGGCCGCCTCGGCGTCTCCCCGCTTGCCATCGACGCCACCCTCTCCGACGCCTTCTCGCAGAAGCAGGTTTCGACCACCTACATGCCGCTTAACCAATATCACGTCGTTATGGAGGTCGCCCCCGAGTTCCAGCGCGATCCCGACGCCCTCAAGAACATCTACGTCAAAAGCACCACCGGCGCGATGGTCCCGCTCACCGCCGTCACCCACTTTGAGCAACAGCGCATCCCGCTCGTCGTCAACCACCAGTCGCAGGCCGCCGCCACCACTCTCTCGTTCAATCTCGCCCCCGGCGCATCCCTCAGCACCGCCACCGAGGCCATCGAGCGCGCCCGCATAGAGATCGGCATGCCTTCCGTCATCCATGGCGGCTTCCAGGGCACCGCCGAGGCCTTCAAAAAGTCGCTCGCCTCTGAGCCGTACCTTATCCTGCTCGCCCTCGTCACTGTCTACATCGTTCTGGGGATGCTCTACGAAAGCTTCATCCACCCGCTGACGATCCTCTCGACTCTCCCCTCAGCGGGCGTCGGCGCAATTCTCGCCCTGCTCCTCACCAGGACCGACCTGTCCGTCATCGCCATGATCGGCATCATCCTGCTCATCGGCATTGTTAAGAAGAACGCCATCATGATGATCGACTTCGCCCTGGTCGAGGAGCGCGTCCACGGCCTCTCGCCCGAGCAGGCCATCTATCGCGCCTGCATCATGCGCTTCCGCCCCATCATGATGACCACCGTCGCCGCCATGCTCGGCGGCCTGCCGCTCGCGCTCGGCACCGGGACCGGCTCCGAGTTCCGCCGTCCCCTCGGCATCACCATCGTCGGCGGACTCCTCGTCTCCCAAGCCCTCACCCTCTTCACTACACCGGTCGTCTACCTCTTCTTCGACGGCCTACGCACCCGCTTCGCCGCCCGCCACGTCCGCACCAGTCAGCCCCAACTTGAGCACGTCGCCGGCGACTAACAAGCGGCCACCCACCCTCTTGTTTGTCAAGAACAAAAGGATTGTCGTCTGTTGTTGCCCTTGCCCTTCTTGTTTGTCATTCCCGAAGGGAATCCGCTTCTTGCCCGACGAACGGCGCCGCCCCGCGCGGCAGCACCGCCCCATCCGCCGCCACCACCTTATCGAAGACCGCATCCCAACCGCACCCCAGCGCATAAGTCCGGGCCGCGGCCCGAAACCGCCCCAGCCTCTCCCGGTCCGTCGCCAGCGCGATCACCGCCGCCGCAAACTTCTCGTCCGGCACTACAAACCCTGTTTCACCATCCCCTACGATGGACTTCGGCCCGCCATCCGGCGTCACCACCGCCGGCACCCCGCTCGCCAGAGCCTCCAGCACCACGTTGCCGAACGTGTCCGTGTGCGATGGAAACAACAGCACATCCATGTCCGCATACGCCGCCGCCAGCGCCTCGCCCCGCAACACCCCGGCAAAGTGCGCGTCCGGCAACTCCCGCCGCAGCGTCTCCTCTTCTCCGCCGTGCCCCACGATCAAGAACTCCGCCCGCACCCCCGCCGCGCGCAGCTCAGCATCGACCTTCGGCAGCAACGCAATGTTCTTCTCCACCGAGAGCCGTCCCACATACCCCAGCCGCAGCATCATGTCATCCATCGCTCGCGTCCGCCGCTCCGGCGAAAACAGAGCCGTGTCTACTCCGCGCTGCATCAGGTGGCACGGCCTGCCCGTAGCCCTCTCCAGCATCGCGCAAAGCTCGGCATTCGGCGCAAACAACACCTCCGCCAGCCGGTAGAACTCCGTCATTACCCGCAGCGTTCCCCGCTCGATGACCGCCTCAAACCGTCCCGTCCGCCGCGCCAGATACTCATGCACATTGGTATGCCACGAGGCCGCCAGCGGCACCCCCAGCTTCCACGCAAAGTACGCCCCGAAGATCCCCAGTTCACTCGGCCCGGTCACATGGATCACGTCAGGTCGAAACACCCGCAGCGTTCGCTCAATCACTCCCGTGTGCCGCCAGAAGAGCACGTCGAACTCCAGATCCTTCTCCACCCGCACCGAGGCGCGGCTCCGCCCCAGCTCCAGCGTCCGCAGCTCAGCCACACGCTCAAACGCCGTGGCTCGCCCCCCAGCCCGCACGCACAAGAACGGCAGTCCACCCCGCTGCGCATACGCCACATAGTTCCGGCTGGTATGCGCGACGCCGTTTACCTCATGGAACGAGTCCGGGAAGTAGGCGATTCGGGGACCAGGCATCCTCCTAGATTACCCTCGTACGCTACTTCACAACCGCTCCCTGCATCATCGCGCGCATCTCGCCGCTCTCGTTCCACGCCAGCCGCAGACCGCCCGAGAGCGGCGCAGCCCCCATCGATCGCACCGCGCCCAGCAGCGCCTCCAGATAGCGCGGACAATGCCCATCCACCCACAGCGTGGAGAGCGGCCTCATCTTCCCGTTCCGGTCCGGATGATAGACCCGCTCGTCCCACCGCCGCGATCCCTCCGGAAAGTCCGGGTAGTTGCGGATCGCGTCGAGCGTTGATTGCAGAATGCGGTGCTTCCAGGGCTGCCGGTACTGCGGCATAAACAGCACATGGCTTCGCCGCTCCCGCCGCACCTCATGCACAAACTCCGTAAAGCTCGCCGCGTGGGTCAGGTTGATGTTGGCGTTCGGCTCCACCCCATGCCGGTCCCCGCCCGAGATCACCAGCTGGTTCCACTTGCCCGCCAGTTCCGAGACCAGCCGGTTCTCCTTCCAGTTCCGAAGCCCGTTCAACTCCAGCGCATGGATAAACTGACCGTTCACCGCCAGAAAGTCATTCACCCGCACATCGTGCAGGGGTTGTCCGACCTGGTAAAGATCCCAGTTCGGATGATTGAAGATCAGCAGCACCCCCGGCAGATCGTGCAACTCCGCCAGCATGTCCGTAATCAACCGCGCCGGCCGCGCCGCTACTGGCATCGCCGTAAACGCCTTCAGCCGCTCCATCCACGCCGCCCCGCTCGCGCTCGGCAGGTTATGCACCCCCAGGTGGAAGGCGGTCTCCGCGAACGGCACCGTCCACTCGACCGACACGGGGATATGCCGCGCCGAATCGATCGACCGCAGCAGCAGCGGCGCGTTGATGTCGTCATGGTCGGTGATCGAGACCAGCGCCGGCAGTTCGGTCTGCCGTTCGATCTGAGTTCGCTCCAGGTCAAAAGCCAAGCGCGGCGTCAGCGGCGGCGTCCAATAGCTGCGCGTATAGTCCGGCCGAATCCCGACCGTGCGCTCCGAGCGGTCTTCGCACCACTTCATGATGCGCTGGATCAGCCGCTTGCCCTCCGTCATCTCCGCGATAAAGTCCAGCGTCTCGCGCGACTGGCTGGTGTGGCTGTGCAGCGAAACGCCCGCCGCGAATCCTTCGGCCGCCTTCTGTTCCCGCCAAAGATACGATACGCTTGAAACGCTCATGGCTCGTTCCTCGCCGTTACATCTTTAGCGTGGCAGACGAAGATGAAGTCCGCGTGACTGCACCAAGAAAGGGGCTTCAATAAACGCGCAAGGCCTCGGTTGTTTACCGATCCGGGTCTGGCTTATTGTGTCTTTCAGAATCCGCTTCTGCCTGCTCCTGTTCCTGCACCTCTTTGTTTCTCATTCCCGCAGAGAATCTGCTGTTGCTCTTGCCGTTGTTCTTATAACTGCTCTTCGCCTGTCATACCCGGGGGGAAGTTGCGCTGCAGACCGGATCTCAGGAGGTAGGACGAGCTCTCCGTCAAAGCCAACAGTCGCGTTGGTTGCCATGCCGCCATTGTCCTGCGGGCGCGCGAAGTTCGATCAAGAGAACAGCGCGACGGTCAGCCTGGTAAACGCTACGCCGAGCACACAGCAGAGCGCGACCGGGGTGAGGCGGCGATGCTGGGCCATGCTGAGATGTGATCAGGAGCGGGGTCGTGACCGCGAAGAACGCCTCGTTTGGAAGGTGCGCAACGATGGCAGGTCTCGCCGGCGCGCCAAGGGTCGGGGCAACAAGGTTGAGAGTTGCGTCCTCATGCCTCCCTCCTTTCGGCTGTGGAGACGCCATTTGCGAGGGGAAGTTTCAGCGTGACGGTGGTTCCTTGCCCAAGCCCGGCGCTCTCCGCCGTCACCTCGCCCCCATGCTGACGCGCGATCGTGCGAACAAGGAAAAGACCAAGCCCGGTGCCCTTGATACGAAGCATGTCCCGGCCCGGTACGCGATAGAAGCGGTGGAAGACGCGTTTAAGCTGCTTCGAAGGTATGCCGACGCCGGTGTCGGCGATGATGAGCGTGACCCACGTGTAGCGCGTGATCCCGAGGCGGCACGTGATATGCACCCCTGAAGGAGAATATTTAACCGCATTGTCGAGCAGGTTGAGCACCGCCGTGCGAAGGTCTTCAGGGATGCCTGAGACCGGTAGCCGCACCGCGCCGGGTACCGGCTGTAGGGTGATCGCGCCGCGATCGAGGTGGTGTCGCTGGAGTGTAATGGCGATGCATTCGGCCGTCAGCGTTTCCAGATCGAGCGCCACGCGGTTGAGTTGGCGTTCGCGCTGTCCCAGTTCGCCGGCCTTCAACACCTGCTCGACCGTCGCCAGCAGCCGGTCGGAGTCGGCAAGCATAATGCCGTAAAACTGCTGCCGCTGTGCTTCTTCGAGCGGTCGGCGCTGCAGTGTCTCCAGGTAGAGCCGGATGCTCGCAATCGGCGTCTTCAGTTCGTGCGTCACGGCGTTCAGGAACGAATCCTGACGCTCGTTGCGGCGCACCTCCCGCACCAGGAAGACCGTGTTGAGGGTCACTCCCGCGATCAACAACGCAAACAGGATGATGCCGAGTACTGCCAGAGCCACCGTGCGCTGGTTCAGGATGATCCAGCCGATGTTGAGCGTAACCAGCCCGCCGACCAGCAGCGCCCCCAGTGTGATAAAGAAGGCGATCGCTCCGCGGCGGCGGGTGAAGTTCATACCGTCAGGGTATAGCGAATGATGCTGACGCGGCGATTACTTGCCGCAGGCATTGCCGTGGTCGGGCCGGGCGCCTTTTGCCTTTGCGTCGGCTTCGCTCATGTAGGACCCGGCCTTGGTCTTGCCGTAGAAGTCGGTGCCATAGCAGTGATAAACGTTTGTGCCCGTATTTACCCAGACCAAGTTCGGCGCGCCTCCGGCGGCGGCAGGCTTGTTGGCAAGATTCGCTTTTGGACCTTTGCTCGCGGTTTGGGACGTGGGCGTTCCCGCCGTGGCCGCGGATCGCGAAGGAGCAGTACTCGCGACCGTCACCGGTGTTGCCTGTGGAGCGGGACTCGCCGGAGCACCTGCTGCCAGCGCGGCGGCGGCATACCAGTCCTTGACGCCGTTATGGCCGCGGCAAGCTCCGCTCTTGCTCGAAGCCGTCGAGTACGTGCCGTCCTTGCATTGGCCCGTCGCGTTGGAAGGCTTGGTAAGTTGGCCCGCGGGCGTTTGGGCTGCGCAGAAGAACGGGCTGAGAAGAAAAGCAGCAAGCGTCAGACGCATGGGAAAGATCATGCCTGCTTCGATGCGCCCGCCTGTCAAGACGGCTACGCGGGCTGCGGCTCAGCGGCTGAGCCGCAGCGCAAACTGCACCACGCGCTGCTCGGTGGTGGTCGCCGTGATGCTGCCAAACGCCGCCGAGCCAAAACTGCCGTTCGGCTGCGCGAAGGCGGGCGTGTTGGTAACGTTGAAGACCTCGGCGCGGAACTCGGCGTCAGTGCGCTCGGTAAAGCGCGTGTGCTTGACTAAGGCGGTGTCGAGATCGCGGTAGGCCGGCCCGCGCACGGGATTGCGGCTGGCGGTGCCGATCGTAAACTGCGGCGCGGTGGCAAAGGCGGCGGTGTTGAAGAACTTCGTAGGCTGCCGTTGGTCGGCCGGCAGCGACGGGTTTGCGATGATGTTGGGCCGCTGCAGCGCGAAGCCCGCAAAAGCGTTATTGTTTGTTGCCTGCGTGACCGTGACCGGCATGCCCGACTGCAGCGAAGCGATCGCGTTTACCGCCCAGCCCCCAAGGATCAGGTTGCCAAGGTAGTTGGAGCCGAGGCGATGGCCGCGTCCCACGGGCAGATCGTAAGTGGCCGCAAGCGAGGTGACATTGGGCATGTCACCGTTCGACGCATCGCGCTCCAGGTACGGACGAAATGTATCGGCGGCGATCAGGCTGCTCGAATTTGGCGAGGAGAGCACCGTGGAGGAGAAGACGGACGAGGCGTCGTCGATCAGCTTCGAGTGCGTGTACGCCGCAAGCAGATAGAGTCCATGCGTTACGCGCTGCTCTACTTTGACCTCCAGCGCGTTGAAGTTTGCCGTGCCGCTGTTATTGCGGTAGGTTGCGACGTTCTGGAAGCGCGGGTACGGCTTCAATAGCTGCGCCGCCGCAACCGTCTTGCCGCCGATCGTGCTGGAAGTTGGAATCTGGCCGTAGTACGGGTTAGCGACCTGGCCGGTCAGCGACGTGGGATTGGTGAGGCCCTGCGCAAGCTGCGCCGCCGTCAGCTGGTTCAGGTTTGAGTCCGGGATGCCCACGTGCACGATGTGCGATCCGACATAGGCGAGGTCGACCGAGAGGTTGTTGGTGACTTGCCGCTGGAACGCGAGGTTCCACTGCTCGACATAGCCGGAGCCGGCGGTGCGGTTGGCCATATAAACGCTCTGGCCAAGGCCGGCGTTGGCGGTCAGCGGGATGGGCGCGACGCTGGGGCCGCCGGCCAGCGCGAACGCCGCGTTCACGCTGTCCTGCGTCCGCTGCTGCACGTTCTGGATAAAAGGAAACTGGGGCAGCGTGAAGGGCGTAGTGATGCCGGACTGGTCGATAAACACGATCCCAAAGCCCGAACGTACCACCGTCTTCGGCGTAAGGAGGTACGTAAAGCCCAGGCGCGGGGCTACATTGCCGTAGTGCAGGGTGCGGGCGCTGGTGGGATTGCCGTTGACTCCCGCGTAATCGAGCTGCTGCGTCGCCAGGTTGAAGATCGCGCCCTGGTTGTTCTTCTCCGTTGAAGGCGAGTGCAGCGTCCAGCGCGCGCCAATGTTCAGCGTCAGCCGGTCGGTCGCGCGCCAGTCGTCCTGTAAGAAGTACTCCTGAATGTGGTCGCGCGGGCGCAGCTTCGAGGTCTGTAGATCGATCGAAAACGTATCGACCTGGCCCAGTAGGAAGCTGGCCACGGCATTGCCGCCGCTCGTTCCGGAGGCTGCCGCGCTCTGCGTGTCCGTTCCCGTCGTCGTAAAGGCGAACGAGCCGGTCGGGTTCGGCGGAGAGATGGCGTTCAACTGGTAAAAGCGCACATCCGCCCCGGCCTTCAGCGCGTGACGCCCCCGCGTGTAGCCGACCGTCTCCAATACCTGCCAAACCGCCGTCTGGTACTGCGAAAATGTGCTTGCTGATGGCCCAAGCTGCTGGAAGCCCGTAAAAGTAAACAGCGGCAGCGCATTGTTGAAGGCCGCGTTGGTGGGGATGCCCGGAATCCCCAATGCGGCCGAAGCGGTGTTGCCGAGCGTGGGTCCGGCGATCGTGTTGCCCCGCCGCGTATAGCCGACGTGTACGTCGTTTAAGAGGTGCGATGTAAAGATATGCGTCTCATCGAAGACCGCTTGCTGGCCAAGGACATGCGAAAGTCCAACCACGCCGCCCGTGCCGATCACGGACCCAGTCACCGCACCGCTCCCGCCCGGCAGCGGCGTCACCGGCAGCTCCACATCGGAGAAAGAGGAGTAGCGCCCAAAGGCCCGATCGCGCTCACGGTAGGCTCCGTCCACGCGGAAGTCGAACTGGTTCTGGTGGTCCGAATCGTTCGCGGTACGGCTGTAGTTGTTCGCCGCGCCGGTGCTGGTGGGCGCGGGAAACAGCGCCAGCAGCGCCGTGGCCACCGGATCGAACGGCGTCGTGATCACGTCGCCGGGAAACTCCTGCCGAATGTATTTACCCGCGGTCGTGGTGGTCGTCGCCGGGTTGTAGATCTTGCTGACGCCGGTGAAGATGCCCTTGCGCTCATTCAGCGTGGGAATGGTCGAAATGACCGTGCGACCGATCAACGCCTTGATGCCCTGGTAGTCGCCGAAGAAAAACAGATGGTCGCGTAGCACAGGTCCGCCGATCGTCCCGCCGTACAGGTTGCGGCGGTACTCCGGCTTCGCTCCGGTGTTCGAAAAGTAGTTGCGCGCGTTCAGGTCCTCGTTGCGAAAAAACTCAAACAGGCTTCCATGGAACGTGTTCGAGCCCGAGCGCGTCGCTACGTTGACGACGCCGCCGTTGAAACGCCCAAACTCCGCCGGCACATTGTCCGCCTCAATGGTGAACTCCTGAATGCCGTCGATAATCGGGAAGAAGGCGACCTGTCCCGGTTCCGGCTGCAGCGCCGAGATGCCGTCGTACAGATATTCATTCGTGCGCGGACGCCCGCCGTTGATACGCGGCAGCACCGTTCCCGGCGGCAGCGACACGCCGGGCGCAAGCGTCGCCAGGTTGATAAAGTTACGGCTGTTCAGGGGGATCGCCACGACCGTCGCGCCCGGGATATGCGTCTCAACATCGCTTTCACCGGCCTGGAGCAGCGGTGCATCTGCAGTGACGGTGACCGTCTGCTGGTCCCCGCCCAGCGTCAGCGCAAGCGTCACCGTAGCGGTTTGCCCGACCGACGCCGTAATCCCAGTGCGGCTCAGATGCTCAAACCCCGCGGCGGTCACGTCCAGCGTATACATGCCCGGGTTCAGCTGCGTAAAACTGTAGTCGCCGGAGCCGGTCGTGACCGTCTGCCGCCGCGCCTGCGTCGAGTCCTCAATCAGAACGACGCGCGCGTTCGCCACACTCGCGCCGGCGGGATCCACCACCCGCCCCTCAAGCCCGGCAGAGATCTGCGCCAAGGCGTGGAACACAGCAAACAACGCAAACAACGAGACACCGAGAAAACGCTTCAGGTTCATGAGAAACAAACTCCAGCCGACGCGGGTCGCAAAGCATCGGACGATGCGGGTTTTAGCGCAGACAGAGCAATGGCGTCAGAACAGGCCGTGCGTCAGAGAGCAAGCATCCAGTCGCGGTATCTCGAATCTATACGATTCAAACCGTAGGGTCAACCGAATCAGCCCGTCGCAACATTGATCCGGCAAGGACTACGAAGGATCGTCCAGCCGCTCGATCATCACGTCGGTCGACTTGATGAGAGCGGCGGCGGTATCGCCCTTCCTCAGCTTCAGCTCACGCGCCGCGCCTGCCGTAATGATCGCCGTCACCTGGGCGTCGCCCACGGCCAGCACCACCTCCGCCAGCAGACCCTCGACCCGCAGGCTCACCACCTTGCCGGCCAGCTGGTTGCGTCCGCTCACCCGCCGAAACCGCTCCCGCGACTCCGTCGCCGGCTTGGCGCTGTCCTTGGCCAGCAACGGCTTTAACGCCTTCTCCGCCACCCGGTGGTGCCCGCCCGGCGTCTGCACCGTCTTCAGCTTCCCGCTCAAAATCCACTGCTTGATGGTCGGATAGCTGACACCGACCAGCCGCGCCGCTTCACGGGGAGTCAACATGGTTCCAAGATCAGCCATAGTGTTGCGTCCAAGTTAGCACGTTCTTCCCGCTTTGGTGTGCGTGACAGCAAAAGCCGTTTGCGGAACAGCTGGTCCAACGCTCAGAGCGATTAGCCCGGTTGATATACTTGGGGACTGGCAGTCGTCGGGCGCGACCGATGCGGCAGACCCGAGTCTCGCAACGGGACTCTGAACCGGGCGGGTGAATCAGGACGGTCAGGATGAGCAATATTCTCGGTACGATCCACGCGCCGGAAGACCTGAAGCGACTCTCGCTCGACGACCTTGCGGTCCTGGCCGAGGAGATCCGGCAGCGTCTGATCACCGGCGTCGCCAAGACCGGCGGCCACATCGGCCCCAACCTCGGCGTGGTGGAGCTCACCCTCGCCATGCACTACGTCTTCGACACGCCCCGCGATAGCTTCGTCTTCGATGTCAGCCACCAGGCGTACGTGCACAAGCTGCTCACCGGCCGCGAGAGCCAGTTCCACACCATCCGTCAGCCGGGCGGCCTCAACGGCTTCATGCTCCGCACCGAATCCCCGCACGACAGCTACGGCGCGGGCCACGCCGGCACCGCCCTTTCAGCCGCCCTGGGCATGGCTGTCGCCCGCGACATGTCCGGCGGCAACGAGCATATCGTCGCTCTGGCCGGCGACGCCGCCTTTACCAACGGCATCTCGTTTGAGGCCCTCAACAACATCGCCGCGCAGACCAAACGCCTCATCATCGTCCTCAACGACAACGCCTGGTCGATCGACAAGAACGTCGGTGCCATTGCCGAATACTTCCACAAGATCGTCACCAATCCCACCATCAACAGCCTGCACGACCGCGCCGCCGGGCTGCTTGAGCGCTTCGGCGGCAAGACCGTCCGACACGTCGCCAAAAAGGCCGAGGAAGCGGCCAAAGGCCTCATCGGCCAGGGAATGCTCTTCGAGGAGTTCGGCCTCAGCTACTTCGGTCCCATCGACGGCCACAACCTGCCGCTGCTCGTCGAGACCTTCAAGTTCCTTAAGACCCAGAACAAGCCGGTCGTCCTCCACGCCATCACGCAAAAGGGCCGCGGCTTCGAGCCCGCCATCACCATGCAGAAGAAGTTCCACGGCCTCGGCCCCTACAACGCCGAGACCGGCGAGACCAAAGCCGCGGGCCAGAAGACCTACTCCGAGGTCTTCGCCGAATCGCTCACCCGTCTCGCCACTGTCGACGACAAAGTCGTCGCCATCACTGCTGCCATGCCCAACGGCACCGCCCTTGACCTCTTCCGCCCCGTGCATCCCACGCGTTACTTCGACGTGGGCATCGCGGAGGAGCACGCCGTCATCTTCGCCGCGGGCATGGCCACCAAGGGCTACCGGCCCTTCGTCGCCATCTACTCCACCTTCCTCCAGCGCGCCTTCGACCAGATCGTCCACGACGTGGCCCTGCAAAACCTGCCCGTCGTCTTCTGCATGGATCGCGGCGGCCTCTCCGGCGACGACGGCCCCACGCACCACGGCCTCTTCGACATCAGCTATCTGCGCGGTGTCCCCAACCTCAACCATATGGTGCCCAAGGACGAAGACGAACTGGCCGACATGATGTACACCGCTCTGTTGCATGACGGTCCCAGCGCCATCCGTTACCCGCGCGGCGTCGGACCGGGCGTCGCGGTCAAACCGCAGCCCTCAGCCCTGGAGATCGGCCGCGCGGAGATCGTCTCCGACCCGGACCACGCCGAGGTCGCCATCTTCGGCCTCGGCGCGATGCTGCCCGAGGCAGAGCGGCTCGCCACCCTGCTTGCGCGCGAGGGCATCGCGGCGGCGGTCGTCAACCCCCGCTTCGCCAAACCCGTCGACGCCGCCTGCATCGCGGACTTCGGCCGCCGCTGTAGTCTGATCCTCACGTTTGAAGACCACGTGCTCGCCGGCGGCTTCGGCTCGGCCGTACTTGAATCCTTGAACGACGCCGCCATCGATACGCCCGTCGTGCGCGTGGGCTGGCCCGACGCGTTTATCGAGCACGGCAAGGTGGAAGACCTCCGTGCCAAGTACGGCCTCACCGCCGAAGCCGCGCTCGAACGCGTCCGCCCCTATCTGGCGCGCCTTACCTCGCGGCGGCTGGTCGCCGCGCGATAAACTCCGCCGGACGCCTGGCAACCCACCGTTTTGGTCGTTGTACTTGCTCTTGTTGTTTGTCATTGCCGGAGGGAATCTGCTTTCGGAGCGCGTACGTCGAAACCCGGGCGATACTCTCAAATCGATCCCCCCAGCAACGCTTCCGTCCGCCGCCGCCGAACGCAAACGTCGCGCGAATCGGCCTGCTCACGTAAACATAGGCAACGCGGCTGATCTCGCATATCATCCCGCTATATGCGCAAATGGATGATCCTGGCGTTGTTCCTTGTCCCAGTTCCCGCTGTACAGCCGGCCGTCGCGCAGCAAACTCACAAGGAATACGAACCGCCGAACGCCGCCGGAGCCGGCCAGAAGCTGCTGGCGCAGTTCGCGGGCGATTGGGACATGGTAAAGACCTTCTTCCCGGCCAACGGACAGCCTGCCGTAACCAGGGGCACCTGCAGGCAATACATGATCCAGGGCGGCAAATTTCTCCAGTCGGACTTCGTCTTCTTCGACGCCGACGGAAGCAAAAGCACCGGCACCGGAATCTCCGGTTTCGACCCGAAGACGAACCGCTTCACCACGGTCTGGTACGACTCGCAGAAGACGACGATGTCGATCCGCCAGAGCGACGGCACGTTCGATGGAACCACCATCGTGCTGTGGGCCACGGCCCTCGACCCCGATCGTCCCGGGCGCAAGACCGTCGCACGGGCGCACCTGGAAGAAAACGGTCATCTTCTGGTCCACCGTCATTACACGGTCGATGACAAGGGCGATGAGCGGTTGGTGCTGGAGTGGCGCATGACGCGGAAGTAAGCGGATGGCCCTCTCGTGGCGCGTGGTCGAACCGCGTACAGGATCATCCGGGCACCCACCGCGGTCGCACGGCTTCGCCTACGAGGATAGGTCGGCGACTGCGAGCAGCTCTTTGGTGCGGGCCTGACGGAACGCAAACGTCGCCCGTATCTGACCGCTCACCGCAAGCCAGTTGGCAAAGGCTCCCAGCGGACCCAGCGGCATCGCGTACTCCAGTTCGTCGCGCAGCAGGGTGCCCGCGATCTCGCCGCGCGTCTCGGGCGAGACGCGGTGGCAATGATGCCAGTAAGCAAACGGCCCCCGCTGCTGCAGATCGCAAAAGTGGTCGTTCCAGGCGAACTGATCGATTTCGGCGTCCCAGCTGACCCGCACTGGAGAGAACGGCACAGGCCGAAAGCTGAGCGTGATCCGGCTGCCCGCTCCCGCCGCCTTTGAGCCGTCTACCGCGCCCAACGGCGGGATCAGCGCGGCCTTCGTGATGCGGGCGTGCTGCCAGTCCGGCATCAGCCGTGGCAGGTTGTCGGGATCAGAGAAGAACGAAAAGACCCGCTCGACCGAGTAAGGAAGCCACTGCTGAGCCTGGAAGTGGTAGCGCATCGATCGAATTTGCCTCTAACTTTCTTGCTTTTCTTGTCTGTCATTCCCAAAGGGAATCCGCGTTTAGCCGCTATGCCAACAGCATCGCCCTTCGCAGCATAACGAAGGCGCCCCCAAGGAGGCGCCTTCACGGGGAGGGCTGTTGGCCGTGCGGTTAGGGCATCAATACGCTGTCGATAACGTGAACGACGCCATTCGATTGGAAGACATCCGCCGTCGTGACGGTCGCCATGCCGCCCTTCGCGTCGGTCAGCATCACGGAACCGCCGGAGAGGGTCGCGGTCAAATCCTCACCCTGAACAGTCTTCAGCGTGGCCTTGCCGCCGCCCTTCTTGATCATCTTCATCAGCTCTTTCGCGCTCACCTTGCCGGCCACGACGTGGTAGGTCAGGATCTTGGTGAGCGTGTCTTTATTCTCCGGCTTCACCAGATTGTCGACCGTGCCGGCCGGCAGCTTGCCGAAGGCATCATTGGTCGGCGCAAAGACCGTAAACGGCCCAGGGCCGGAGAGGGTCGACACCAGATCGGCGGCCTTCACCGCCGCCACCAGCGTGGTCAAATTCGGCGCCGCGGAGGCGTTCTCGACCACCGTTTTGTTGGCGTACATGGCCGCGCCGCCCACCATCGGGTCGGCCTTCTGAGCTACGGCGCTAAACGTTGTAAAGGCGAGTGTGGCCGCGGCTGCATAGGCAAAAAGTGTCTTCATAGATTGTCGTCCCTGTCTTGTGTTAAGTCGTGCTGAGTTGGAAGTGCATAGTGTTCCCGAAAAGTCCTGCTTCCCTCGTTGGGAGCTCACTTCACTTACGGAGTGCCTTGGTGCGTGGATTGCTACTTTCATCCGATGCCAACCCTTGTGGGCATACAGCATCGAATTGCAGCTGCAGGCGCGATATGAGGCAACCAATACGGAAAATGTTTGATGGTACACAGAAGTCTCTGCTCCGTTGACATTTCGCCGCGATCCTCGTCAACTAAAACCTATGAGCGGCGAGTCCCAATTGGTCGAACAGGAGAGTCAGACGGGCGCCCACGGCGCATGGGTGCCTCTCGCCGGCCACCGCGATACGGGTCTGCTCGCCATCGCCATCTTCAAACTCGGCAAGGCAATCCTCTTCTTCTGCCTGGGCATCGGGGCCGTTCACCTGCTCCATAAAGACCTGGCCGACGAAGTGCTCCGCCTCGCCACCGCGCTCAAGTTCGATCCCGAAAGCCGCTTCGTCTCCGTCATGCTCGACAAAGTCGACCTGATCGACGCCCATCGCCTGCGCGAGATCGGCGCCGCCACCTTCGCCTACTCCGCCCTCGCCCTCACCGAGGGCATCGGCCTCTTCCTGCAGAAGGTGTGGGCGGAGTATCTCACGCTCATCCTCACCGTCTCCTTTCTCCCTTGGGAGCTCTACGAGCTCGCCCGCCGTCCCGGCTGGTTTCGCCTGGCGCTGCTCGTCATTAATCTGCTGGTCCTCGGCTACATCCTCTGGCTGCTCCAGCGCAAGAAGCTGTTGACGGCGACCTCCGTAGCGGTTTAGACCGAAGTAATCAACTATCTTCGCCTTTCATTTGCTTTAGCAGAGCTTCCCACTTCGGCACAAGATCCGAGTACTTGGTTCGCAAACACCATAGCTTGTGGTCCTCTCCCGCAGCTTCCCTAAAAGCAGTTTTTTCCACAGTTCCAAGCTGGGATTCTTTTTCTACTCACAAGATTTCCACTTTACACGATGCGCTCACACCCTCAGTATTGATCTTGCAAGTGGTCAAAAGTGGAGTGAAGCGGACCAAACAACCTGAGCACTGGTCAAAGTCTACTCCGTTCGAGCAGCCATCAGGCCCGCTTCACAAAACCCGTACCAAGGTCGCACATGTTCCGAGGCAATCACCCAACGCGCGTGGACGAGAAGGGCCGGCTTAAGCTCCCCGCCGCGTACAAGCACCGCCTGGATGAGGTCTACAAATCGAACGAGTTCTACATCACCAGCAAGGACGGCAAGCGGGCCGAGATCTACCCGATCGCCGAGTGGGAAAAGATCGAAGCGAAGATCGCCGCCATCCCCTCCATGAACCCGCTGCGCAAGCGCTTCCTGGAGCTCAGCAGCTACTGGGGGCAGGCGGCCGAGATGGACAACCAGGGGCGGCTCTTGATTCACCCCCTCCTGCGCGACTCCGCTAAGGTCACCGGCGAGGTCGTCGTCTTCGGCATGCAGACCTACCTCGAGGTCGCCAACCACGAGGGTTTCAAGGCGGAGCTCGCTCCGCTGACGGAAGCGGAGCAGATGGCCCTCTCCGAGTTTGGCTTGTAGTTGGACGAGGCGGAGTTCAGCGCCCCAAGTTTTTCTCCCCAGGGAGAGCGCACGCCGGCCACACCGCGGCATGTGCCGGTTCTTTTAGAAGAAGCAATGCAGTACCTCAACGTGCGCCCCGGCGGCGGCTACGTCGACGCCACGCTCGGCCTCGCCGGCCACTCCGCAGCTATCGCGCGGAGGCTAGGCGGCAAGGGCAGGCTCATCGCCTTCGATCGCGACCCGCAAGCCACTGAATTGGCCAAAGCAAGGCTGGACGAACTGACCGCCGAGCTTGGCCCCGAGATGCCCGAGGTGATCTACCAGCCTCGCGCCTTCTCGGAGGCCGCAAGCGTCCTCGCCCCGGCCTCGCTCGACGGACTGCTCGCCGACTTCGGCGTCAGCAGCCTCCAGCTCGACCAGGCGCACCGAGGATTCAGTTTCCGGCACGACGCTCCACTTGACATGCGGATGGATACGCACAGCGGAGAAACGGCCGGGCAAGTGGTAAATCAGGAAGACGAAAACGAACTCGCCGACCTGATTTACGAATTCGGAGATGAAAGGAGATCGCGGAGAATCGCCAGAGCCATTGTGCGGGCCCGGCCGATTACGACGACAGC
>CAXTWP010000019.1:18197-18455 GCA_964247945.1 uncultured Acidobacteriaceae bacterium
GAACTTGCTCAAGTCATCTCGGCCGCGGCCCCAGCAATGAAAGGCGACAAGATCCACCCCGCCACGAAGACCTTTCAAGCGCTCCGCATTCGCGTCAATAATGAACTGGGAGAGATCGGGTCGCTGCTCCAAGGCGCGCCCTCCCTCTTGAAATCGGGCGGAAGACTCGTCCTGATCAGCTTCCACTCGCTCGAAGACCGGCTGGTCAAAGATGCGTTCCGCGAAGCCGCCCGGAGCTTGGCGCTGCGCGAGCGGGGA
>CAXTWP010000020.1:0-562 GCA_964247945.1 uncultured Acidobacteriaceae bacterium
CGACGGGTGTGGGCGGCCCGGCAGGCACGCCTTCGGCGTCATAGGTGTCTGTAGCGAACCCGAAGCGGAAGGCGCCGGTGTAGTGCTTTTGGAGCGACCCGAAAAAGCGCGCAAGCCGCGTGTAGCTGCCGAGCACAAGCGGCAGCAGCCCGGTGGCCGCCAGCGTCGCCTCCACGTTGCCCCGCTGACCGTTCGACCCAACTGCCATCGGCACCCGTCCGCGCCACGCCCGTGCGATCTCCGCCACCGCCGTCACCTCCTCCAGCCGGTCTAATCCCGACTGAAAGGCAGGCGCGTAGAGCGCCAGCACCGCCGCCCGGTCTATAGGAGCACCCACCACCTCGCGTTCGAAGTCGTCAAACAGAGCCCGCGGCGTCAGCCCGGCCCTCGGATAGTAGAAGGCGTCCGTCATCTCCAACCCATGCGCCGCCAGCCCCACCCGCAGCGCGCTCAGGTGCGCCGGCGCTGTGTCCACCAGCGTGCCGTCGCAGTCGAAGATCAGCGCGTCGAACGCGCCCTCCACCAGTTCTGTCGTCATGGGGTCTATTCTATGGGCCGGAAG
>CAXTWP010000020.1:572-1007 GCA_964247945.1 uncultured Acidobacteriaceae bacterium
ATCACAGTCGAAGATCAAAGCGTCAAAGTGGCCTGCCACAAGTTCGGTCGTCATCGCCCCATTCTACCGGCGGCAGAAACATGGAACGACGCGAGGCAACACCGCTCCGGCGGTGGATAAAGGAACACGCTCCGCATCCAAACCCCAACAACGACCGTACAGGGAAAGAACCAGCCAACCTGATCTACTTGTTGCAGAGGCCTTGTCGCATGTCTACCGCAGCAACCCGTGCGTTCTTTCGAGCCTTGCCCGCGCCGACGCACAAGGCGTCTTTACCCTGGTCACCAGCAATGATCTGACCATCACCAGCCTGTCGCCCTTTCTGGTGATCTCCGGCCCCCTTTGCCGTGGCTGCAAGCCTACGTCAGTGCGCGACGCGATGAACTCGACTTCGAGAACCGAGACCTGCTGACACCCACCAACTCCTTCAAGAAC